>NZ_RBLU01000208.1 GCF_003989515.1 Curtobacterium sp. HSID17257 | reverse complement strand
GTGCTAAGCAGTAGGTGCAGGGAGTGCTAAGGAACGAACGGAGCAAGAGAGAGGTAGATGGAGTGAGCAGCACAGATGAATAAAGAGACAAGAAGGAGCACGTAGAACGCGACGATGAGAGAGAAGCAAAGCAGAGGAAGCAGTGGCAAGAGAGCGGAGTTGAGGTCGACAAAAAGGTGGATATCAGCGCAAGAGAGCAAGTGGAAAACGATACTATTTGTTTTTTTTTTTTTAATGC
>NZ_RBLU01000207.1 GCF_003989515.1 Curtobacterium sp. HSID17257 | reverse complement strand
CCGGACGACCGGAGGTGTCCCGGTGACCGCGACGCTCCTCCGTCCCCGCGGTCTGGACGAGGCGATCGCCCTCGCCGCACCGCAGCGCGTCGGTGTCGTCACGAGCGCGGTCGGCCTCGGGCTGACCGTCGCCGGGGTCGACGCCCGGATCGGTGACGTCCTGACCGTCGGCGCCGAGGACGGTCCGCAGACCCCCGTCGAGGTCGTCGCCACCGACCCCACCGGCGTGCGCTGCATGCCGCTCGGACGCCTGGTCGCCGTGACCGCGGGCACACCCGTGCGCCCGACCGGTCGGCCCGTGCTCGTCCCGACCGGCGCCGGGCTCTTCGGGCGGGTGCTCGACGGCCTCGGGCGGCCGATCGACGACCGCGGTCCGCTCGACACCGACGGCTGGGTACCGATCGACCACGCGACACCGAACGCCATGGCTCGCACCCGCATCGACGCACCGATGCAGCTCGGGGTCCGCGTGCTCGACACCCTGACCACCGTCGGCCGCGGGCAGCGCATGGGCCTGTTCGCGGGCTCCGGCGTCGGCAAGTCCTCGCTCCTGTCGATGATCGCGCGCGGCAGCGACGCCGCGGTGAACGTGATCGCCCTGGTGGGGGAGCGCGGCCGCGAGGTCCGCGAGTTCCTGGAGGACGACCTCGGACCCGAGGGCCTCGCCCGGTCGATCGTCGTCGTGTCGACGTCCGACGAGCCCGCCCTGATGCGCCTGCGCGCGGCGTTCGTCGCCACCCGCATCGCCGAGTCGTTCCGCGACGCCGGGCAGGACGTCGTGCTCATGATGGACTCGCTCACCCGCGTCGCCATGGCACAGCGCGAGATCGGCCTGTCCGTGGGCGAACCACCCGCGACCCGGGGCTACCCGCCGTCGACGTTCTCGGTGCTCGCCGGGCTGCTCGAGCGCGCCGGGACCGACCGGGTCGGCAGCATCACCGGGCTGTACACGGTGCTCGTGGACGGCGACGACCACAACGAGCCGATCGCCGACAGCGCCCGGAGCATCCTCGACGGGCACGTCGTGCTCGACCGGAAGCTCGCCGTGACCGGGCACTTCCCGTCCGTCGACGCGCTCGGCTCGGTGTCCCGCGTCGCGTCGAAGGTCACCGAACCGTGGCAGCGCGCTGCGGCGACCGCACTCCGGAAGGTGATGGCGGCGCGCCGGAACGCGCAGGACCTGCTCGACGTCGGCGCGTACCAGCCCGGGACGAACCCCCTCGTCGACGCCGCGGTGACCCACCAGGACGCCGTCGACGCGTTCCTCCGGCAGGGCATGGAGGAGCGTGCCGACGCCGTGACGTCCTGGCGCGCGCTCGACGCCCTCGTCGCCCGGTTGGGGGTGTCCGCCTGATGGCCAGACGCTTCCCCCTCGCCGGACTGCTGCGCCTGCGGCACGCCGAGCAGGACCGAGCAGCCGCCGCACTGGCCGCCGCGAACGACCGGCTGCGCGACACCGCCGACGCCCGGTTCGCCGCTCGGCGCACCCTGGCGGACCGCGAGCAGGCGCAGCCCGTCACCGACGCCGCGACGCTGAGCG
>NZ_RBLU01000206.1 GCF_003989515.1 Curtobacterium sp. HSID17257 | reverse complement strand
GACGACGGCGCGGACGCTCGCTGCACCGGGGACGCGTACTCCGCGACCGCCGCAGCGAGCGTCCGCGCCGTCGTCTCGCGGGCCTCCGGCCGCAGGTCGGCGACGGAGCGGAAGAACGCGCCGAGTCGGTCCTCCAGCCGCTGCGGGAGCGCCGACACGTCAGCCACCGCCGCCCACGGCACGAGCTCCACCGGCAGCAGGACCTGCACGTCCCGCCGCCGTGCCCCGCGCTCGTGCTGCACGAAGGTCCCGGCGAGCAGGTCACCGAGGCGTCGGGGGCGCGAACCGAACAGCGCCACGACGAACGCCACCGATCCCAGGGTCGACCAGAGCTCGAGCAGCCCGACCAGTGCGCGGGTGAACGCGTGCCGGAAGCCGATCGCGCCGCCGTCCACCCGGACCACACGGGTCCCGGCGGCGTACCGCCCGACGCTCTTGCCCCGTGTGACCGTCTCGACCCCGGCCGGGACGAGCACGAGCACGAATACGGCGGAGACGATCACGACGGGCATGACCCACGCCGGGTCGGTGCCGTCCGGCCACACCCGCGCGAGCCCGAGGAGCAGCATGCCGAGCAGTGCCACGAGGCACACGCCGTCGAGCAGCGCCGCCGCCAGCCGCAGCGCGATGCCGGCCGGCTGGACGTCGAGCGCGACGGCCTCGCCGACGACGAGCTCGTCGGCGGTCTCGTCGAGCGTCCGGCCGAAGCGGGCGTCGGACAGGTCGCGTGGTACGCGCGTCTTCCCCATGGGATCATTCTGTCGTGAGCGCGTCCCGACGGGGGCGCGGGTGCACGATCGGGGGAGGCACGTGGACCTGGAGGCCTACAGCACGGTGCACGGCGACCGCTGGGACGAGGTCGACCGGCTGGCACGTGCCCGTCACGGATCCGGTGCCGACGCCGATCGGCTCGTCAGCGGCTACCAGGAGGTCGCGACCGACCTCGCGCGCATCCGCGGCGTCGCGCCGGGCTCGCCGACGGGGGACCGCCTGTCGCGCACGCTCTTCCGTGCTCGCCTCCGCTTCACCGGGACACCGGTGGACCCGGTGACCGCCGTCACGACGTTCTTCACGCGCCACCTCCCGGCGGCGCTGTACCGCATCCGCTGGGTGACGATCTGGGTGGCGGCGGCGACCGTCGCGATCAGCGCGATCGTCGGCGTCTGGATCGGCTCGACCCCGGGGGCGGTCGCCACGTTCGGGAGCCCCGAGGCCCTGCGGCAGTACGCGACCGAGGACTTCCAGGCGTACTACTCGGACCACGGCCTCGGGACGTTCACCGCGCAGGTCTGGTCGAACAACGCCTTCATCGCCGCCCGGATGGTGGCCTTCGGCATCACCGGGCTGTACGTCCCGGTGTCGATCGTCCAGAACGCCGTGAGCCTCGGCGTCTCCGCCGCGATCATGCACTCGCAGGGGCGACTGGGCGACTTCTTCCTCTGGATCGCTCCGCACGGCCAGCTCGAGCTGTACTCCGTGTTCCTCGCCGGCGCCGCCGGGCTGATGATCTGCTGGTCGTGGATCGCCCCCGGTGCGCGCACTCGGGCGCAGGCCCTGGCGGAGGACGGCCGGGCGCTCCTCACCGTGGCGGTCGGCCTCGTGCTCACCCTGCTGCTCTCCGGCATCGTCGAGGGCGTGGTGACCCGCCAGGACTGGCCGTGGCCGGTGAAGATCGGCATCGGCACGGTCGCACTGGCCGCGGTGCTCTGGTACCAGTGGGTGCTCGGCGGCCGTGCGTACCGCGCGGGGGAGCGCGGCGACGTCGAGGAGTTCGAACGCGGCGCGACGGCGCTCGCCGCCA
>NZ_RBLU01000205.1 GCF_003989515.1 Curtobacterium sp. HSID17257 | reverse complement strand
AACCATACGTGCATGCGTACAGTATGTCGACGTGTAGATATATGCGAGCATGAGAGCACACACACTCTCTCATGCGTTCACCTCTCGACTTACCAGAGTCACACATCCCTACTACATATATCGCTAATTTCACTATCTATTCGTGTGTGATTTTGATTCTAATACACTAGTCGTATCTTTTTTCTTTCTTTCAGTTTACCGCATTCTCCGCTATCTATTTTTTTTTTTTTTTTA
>NZ_RBLU01000204.1 GCF_003989515.1 Curtobacterium sp. HSID17257 | reverse complement strand
CTCGGCGGGAGCCGTCTCGCCCGGGGCCGGCAGCGGTGTCTCCGACGGCGCCGGAGCCGGGGCCGCCGACGACTCGGTGCCCGCCTGGGCAGCGGCGTCCGAGCTCGGGGTCGGTTCGAAGGACACCCATCCGGCGCCACGGATGTACAGCTCGGGCCACGAGTGCAGCTGGCGGTTCGAGACCGTGTACTCGCCGTCCTCGGTCTGGTCGCTGCTGGCCCGGTACCCGACCGCGATGCGTGACGGGATCCCGAGCGTGCGGGCCATCACCGCCATCGACGACGCGAAGTGCACGCAGTACCCCTGCCGGACCCGCAGGAACGTGTCGATCACGTCCATGCTGTCGCCGTCGTAGCCCTGCTCGACCGGGGCGGTCTCCGAGTAGGTGAACAGGTCGCTCCGGAACCACTGCTCCAGGGCACGTGCCCGGGCGTAGTCGTTCGGCAGGCCACCGGCCACCCGCTGCGCGGCCTGCCGGATGTCTCGCGGCAGGTCCTTCGGCAACGCCAGGTCGGTACGGAGCTGGGCGTCGCTCGGCGCGGTGAAGCCCCGACCGTCGGTGCGCCCGAGGATCCCGCTCGCGGCGATCGCGTCGAGGTACTCACCCGACCAGGTGGAGGCGCCGAACACCTGGTACGTCGAACCGCGCTGGGTCACGGGGCCGGTCGACCGGACGGTGTTCGAGTCCCCCATCCAGCGCCACTGCGACAGGTCGAGGTTCGTCGACTGCGACTCGACCGACGCGGCTCCGCCGGGCACGGGCAGGTAGTTGCTCGACAGCCCGGTGATCTGCACCGTCAGGTCGCCACGGCTCGCCAGGCGGGGGTTGATGCCGACCGCCCACTGCTGCCGGTCCGCGGTCGCCGCGTCGCTGGCGTCGGTGACCGTCGGCACCCAGTCGCCGGTGCCGAACTCGTCGAGGTCGGCGAGCTTGAGGTACTCCGGCTGCCCGTCGGCGGTGCGGTAGCGGAACACCTCGAGCTCGTTCGGCTGGCGCAGGTCACGGCCGAGTTCGAGCAGGGTGCCGGGGCGACCGGGCTGGATCGGGGCCTGCAGCGCACCGGTGACCCCGGACAGCCAGCTGGCGTTGATCGGGACGAGCACCGGGAGCCCGACGGCGACGACGAGCCCGATGGCACCCACCACGGCGGCGGGGAACGCCCGTTGCACCGGTCGGACGGACAGCCACAGGAGCCCGAGGAACGCGACGCCCACCAGGACGACCAGCACGGGCGACGCGGGCTCCCCCGTCACGACACCGGGCACGATGAGCACGACGAGCGCGGGCACGGCGGCGAGCGCGACGGTCGGGGCGATCGCCGCGAGGAACAGGGACACCCCGGCGACCCAACCGATCGCGATCGTCACGATCAGCCGGATCGCGTCGCTCTGCGGCAGCGGCGCGGGGTTGAGCCGGATGGCGGCGAGCGCTTCGCCGAGGGCGCCCTCGCGGTCGAGCCAGCCGAGCGGGTGCACGTCGTTCGCGACGGCGGCGACGCAGGACCCGACGACCAGTGCGACGACCAGGGCGATGAAGCGCACGCCCGGCGCGCGTCGGCGGACGGCGAGCACGACGGCGACGAGCACCGCGGCGAAGACGACACCGGACACCCACCAGGCGGTGCCCTGCACGAGCGGTCGCATCGAGAGCGCCGCGATCAGCACGGGCAGCGGCGCGAGTGCGACGACCCACGGGGCCGGGGCGTCGGACCGCTCGGCCGA
>NZ_RBLU01000203.1 GCF_003989515.1 Curtobacterium sp. HSID17257 | reverse complement strand
AGAGGGGCTGGAAGTTCGTTGCCGGGGAAGAACCGTGGCGGACAAGATCCCCAGGTGAACCCGGTGACCGTCTCGGCCGTTCCGTTCTCCGCCTCAGCGGCAACGAGTGATTACTCTACGTTCGCCCCAGCCACACCGCCAACACCACCCACATCCCGGGCGTGTCGTCCCCCGACCTCCCCGAGAACTCGCGGAAGCAAGGGTACCGGGGCCGCGGACGGACGGCTGTCCGACCGTGACGGCTCGAGCACCGACGCGACCCGGGAACGACGGGAGGCACGGTGCGTACCCGCACCGTGCCTCCCGTCCGACCGATAGTCGACTCAGACGTCCGTCTCGTCAGCCGCGGCCAACTGGCCGCACGCCCCGTCGATCTCCTTGCCGCGGGTGTCGCGCAGGGTCGTCGGCACCCCGGCAGCGTTGAGCCGACGGACGAACTCGTCCTGCACGTGGGGCTCCGACGAGGTCCAGACCGAGCCGGGCGTCGGGTTGAGCGGGATCGGGTTGACGTGGACCCAGCCCTTGCCGCGGGCGTTGAGCTTCTCGGCGAGCAGGTCGGCACGCCAGGCATGGTCGTTCATGTCCTTGATGAGCGCGTACTCGATCGAGACCCGGCGGCCGGTCTTCGCGTAGTACTCGTACGCCGCGTCGATCGCCTCGTCGGCCTTCCACCGCGAGTTCACCGGGATGAGCTCGTCGCGGAGCTCGTCGTCCGGCGCGTGCAGGGACAGCGCGAAGGTGAGCGGGATGTCCTCGTCCGCCAGCTTCTTGATCGCCGGCACCAGGCCGACGGTGGAGACCGTGATCCCGCGCGCGCTCATCCCGAGACCGTGCGGCTGCGGCGCGATCATCGTCCGGACGGCCTCGATGACCCGCTTGTAGTTCGCGAGCGGCTCCCCCATGCCCATGAAGACGATGTTCGTGACGCGCTCGGCGTCGACGCGGTCCTGCCCGCCCTTGCGCGGGTCACCACCGAGCTCACCGGCGGCGATCGCGGCGTTCGCGCGGACGATCTGCTCGATGATCTCGGCCGTCGACATGTTGCGCGTCAGGCCCGCCTGGCCGGTGGCGCAGAACGGGCAGTTCATGCCGCAGCCGGCCTGCGACGAGACGCAGAGCGTGATGCGGCCGGGGTAGCGCATGAGCACCGACTCGACCAGGGCGCCGTCGTGCAGCTTCCAGAGGAACTTGATCGTGTCGCCCTTGTCCGTCGCCAGACGCCGGGTCTCGGTGAGGAGCGGCGGCAGCATCCCCGCCACGAGTTCCTCACGCTGGGCGGCGGGCAGGTCGGTCATCGTCGCCGGGTCGGACGACCAGTGCGTGAAGTAGTGCGTCGACAGCTGCTTCGCGCGGAAGCCCGGAAGGCCGAGCTCCTTGACCTTCTCGACGCGCTCCTCGACGGTCATGTCGGCGAGGTGCACGGGCGGCTTGCCGCGCTTCGGGGACGCGAACTGCAGGAGGGGTCGGCCCGCGGAGTCCTGCGCCTGGGTCCACCCCTCGGTGCGCGGGCGCACCTGCGGACGAGCGGAGCGCTGCTCCTCGAACGGGGTGCGGGTCTCGGTGGCCATCACTCCAGTTTACGGGAGGTGCGCAACTCCCCGGGGACGCGTCACTCGCCGGCCGGCAGGAGCCGCGCGAAGTGGTGCGCGTTCGGGTACACCGGCACGATGTCCACCGGGTCGCCGGGGTGCGGCGCCTGCAGCACGATGCCGTCGCCGAGGTAGATGCCGACGTGGTCCTCGTCGTCGAACACGACGAGGTCGCCGGGCAGCGCCTCGGACTGCGGGATCGTCGTGGCGACCGCGTCCTGCGACGGCACGTAGTGCACGAGCGGGATCCCGACGGCCGCGTACGCCACCATCGTCAGTCCCGAGCAGTCGATGCCGGAGTGGCTGGCGCCGCCCTCGACGTACGGGTCCCCCATGTACTGCAGCGCCGTCGACACGATCGTGGCGCGCTTGCCACCCGCCGACAGCACCTTCGAGATCGCCGCCTCTGCCTGCTGGGTGGTGACGCCGTACTTCGTGACGATGGTCGGGTAGGACACGATCGTCGTGGTCGTCGTCATGCCGTCGGTCTGCACGACCGGCACCTCGACGTCGCGCGCGACCGTGAAGGACTGCGCGTCGTACGCGGCGATCGACGACGTCGACGTGCCGTTCGTCGTGGTCTGCGGGTCGGCGTTCGCGGGGACCGCGAGCGTCAGGGACGAGGTGACCGCGATGGCCGGTGCGAGCAGGATCGCCGCACGCTTGGCGTTGGCGGCACGACGGACGTGCCGCGGGTCGGCGGCGCGCTCGGCGCGGAGTGCGGCGGAGCGGGAGAGCACCGCGGCGCCGGCGACGGCGGTCGAGGCGACCGGGC
>NZ_RBLU01000202.1 GCF_003989515.1 Curtobacterium sp. HSID17257 | reverse complement strand
ACCGTCCTGGTCGACGTCCGCACCGACGAGGAGCGCGCGACCGGCGTCATCCCCGGCTCGCTGACGCCGGGCGACCTCACCGACCCCGATCCGGGCGACGAACTGGTCGTCGTCTGCGCGTCCGGGAAGCGCGCCACGGCCTGGGCGCGGCAGGCGATCGCGGACCGACCGGCCGGGGCTCCGCCCGTCACCGTCCTCGACGGCGGGATCACCGCATGGCGCCAGGAAGGCCTCCCGACCTCGGTATGACCGCACGTGCGGATAGGATCGCCTCGTGAAGCCGCTCCTGCGTACCAGTTCTGCATTCGCGCTCGTCGTCGCCGGGCTGATGCTGACCGCGTGCTCGACCCAGTCGGCCACGAGCGGCGCGACGGGCAGCGGAGCGACGGGCACCACCGCGAGCGGCACGGCCACCAGCGGTGCGGCCCCGACCGGTTCCATCACGGTGTTCGCGGCCGCCTCGCTCCAGCGCACCTTCACCGAGCTCGGCAAGCGGTTCGAGCAGCAGCACCCGGGCACCACGGTCACGTTCTCGTTCGCCGGCTCGAGCGACCTCGTCTCGCAGATCCGCAACGGCGCCCCCGCCGACGTGTTCGCCTCCGCCGACGAGGCGAACATGGCGAAGCTCACGTCGACCGACCTGGCGACGGGGTGGCCCCGCGACTTCGCGACGAACGCCCTCGAGATCGCGGTCGCTCCCGGGAACCCCGAGCACGTCGAGGACCTCCGCGACCTCACCGCGTCCGACCTGCAGGTCGTCACCTGCGCCGCCCCGGTGCCGTGCGGTGCGGCGACGGCGGAGGTCGAGCGGGCCGCGGGCATCGAGCTGCGCCCGGTGAGCGAGGAGCAGTCGGTCACCGACGTCCTCGGCAAGGTCGGGTCCGGGCAGGCCGACGCCGGGCTCGTCTACGTCACCGACGTCGAGGGCTCGGGGGGGAAGGTCGAGGGTGTCCCGTTCGCCGAGTCGTCGACGGCCGTGAACACGTACCCGATCGGTGTCCTGAAGGAGTCCGCGAACCCGGAGACCGCGGCGTCGTTCGCCGCGTACGTCCGCTCCGACGCCGGACGCAAGGTGCTCACGGACGCCGGCTTCGGCGCACCCTGACGATGACCACGACGCTCCCGATGAACCGGACGACGAACAGGACCACCCTGGGCCACCAGCGCACCCCCGTGCCGTGGTGGCTCCCGGTCCCCGCGGTCCTCGGCGGCCTGTTCGTCGTCGTGCCCGTGGCGGCGATGGTCGGTCGGGTCGACTGGTCGTCCTTCGTCGCCCTGGTCACCGCACCCGCGTCGACCACCGCGCTCGGGCTGAGCCTCGGCACCGCGGCAGCCGCCACCGGTGTCGCGTTCGTCCTCGGTTACCCGCTCGCCGTGCTCTTCGCCCGCTCGACGTCGCGCTGGGTGGGGGTCCTCCGAGCCCTGGTCCTCCTGCCGCTCGTGCTCCCGCCGGTCGTGGGCGGTCTCGCCCTGCTCGCGGCGTTCGGTCGGCTCGGCGTGCTCGGCGCGTTCCTCGACGAGCACGGGCTGCGGATCGCGTTCACCACGACGGCGGTGGTGATGGCACAGGTGTTCGTCTCGATGCCGTTCCTGGTCTCGTCGATCGAGGGCTCGCTCCGCACCGGCGGTGGCCGTGCCGAGCGGGTCGCCGCGACGCTCGGCGCCGGGCCGACGCGCACCTTCCTCACCGTGACGACGCCCCGCGTGCTCCCGGGCATCACCTCCGGCCTGGTGCTCTGCGGTGCGCGGGCGCTCGGCGAGTTCGGCGCGACGCTCACCTTCGCCGGCAGCCTGCAGGGGGTCACGCGGACCCTCCCGCTCGAGGTCTACCTGCAGCGCGAGGTCGACCCGGACACCGCGGTCGCCCTCGCGCTCGTCCTCGTCGTGGTCGCCCTCGTCGTGATCGGGACGACGACGGTGCGCAGCCGTCCGGTGATGCCGTGACGATCGGGGGAGCGGGGCTCAGCGCCCACGTCGTCGTCCCCGAGCGGCACGTGGACGTGCGCCTGACGATCGGCCACGAGGAGTGCGTCGCCCTGGTCGGACCGAACGGTGCCGGCAAGTCGACCGTGGTCGAGGCCCTCGCGGGGCTCCTCCGGACCCGCGACGGCAGCGTCGTGCTCGCCGACCGCGACCTGACGGCCCTCCCGACGCACCGCCGCCGGGTCGGCCTGGTCGCCCAGCGCCCCGACCTCTTCGGCCACCGCACGGTCGCCGGCAACGTCGCCTTCGGTCCGCGTGCCACCGGGGCCACCCGCCGGGAGGCTCGGCTCCA
>NZ_RBLU01000201.1 GCF_003989515.1 Curtobacterium sp. HSID17257 | reverse complement strand
CTCGACGGCGCGGTGCGCGCTCTCCGACCAGAGACGCTGGGCGTCGAGCGCGTCCAGCGCGCCGATCCGAGCGGACACCGGGCCGGCCACGGTGTGCACGTGTGCGGTGGCGAGCCGGAGCAGCCGCTCGAGCGGCCCCTGCTCGACCTTCACGCTCTGCACGCGCGGCAGCGGCACGATCACGAGCGAGCGCCAGACGGCCCCGAGCCGGAGCAGCACCGCGCCCTGCACGAAGCGGTAGCCGTTGCGGCGGAACGAGAGCGGACGGAGCCAGGCGCCGCGCCGCGGGGAGTGCACGAAGCCGCCGCGGTCCCCGGTGGTCGTGAGGCTGTCGTCGACCACGTTGACGGCCTCGGACGAGCCCTCGCGGAGTTCCTCGCGTGATGCCGCGGGCCCGGCCACCGCGGTGCCGACGAGCCCCGGCAGGATGATGTCGAGCACCTGGCGGACGTCCTCGGCGCGGCCGACCGGCAGCACGATCGACGAGACCTGCTGGTTGGTCGACGCCCCGTTGCCGGCGTTCGTCGCCCGGTTGATGCGGACGTCCCACCAGCCGAAGGGACGCCAGAGCAGCGGCTGCGCGACGCTCACGGCGTGGATGCGGCCCGGCGGGAGGGTCTCGTTCGAGGTCGAGACGAGCCCGAAGCCGATGCGGATGCCGTCACGGGTCTCCGCGATCGTGTACTGCAGCGATCGCGAGAACTTCCGGACGGTGTAGCCGCCGGCGCCGATGACCACGGGGAACAGACCGATCAGGATGCCGTACTCACCGGTGATCGCGATGCTGACGATCATCGCCACGATCACCACGACGAAGAAGACCGTCGTCCCCGAGAGCAGCATCGACGCGATGAGGCGGCCGGGGTGCACCTTCACGACCCGCGTCGCGTGCACGGCGGCCTGGTCGAGCTCGGGCGAGAACAGTTCGTCCACGCGGTCCTGCAGCACGCCGTTCGACGCCCGCACGTCGGTCCGTTCGTCGTCCTGGGCGCCCGAGGCGAGCACGAGGATGCGCTGCCGGAGGTCGTCGGCTGCCCGTGCCCCGAGGTACGCGAGCTGCACGTTGGCGTCGTTACCGGCCTGCGCGATCTCGAGCTTCGCCGTCCCGAGGATGCGCGGGACCACCGGCCGCGAGATGTTGATGCCCTGGATGCGGTCGAGCCGAGCCTTGCGGTGGCTGCGGAACAGCACGCCGGAGCGGACCTCGACCACGTCGCCGGTCACGCGGAACTCGTGCATCCGCCACGAGACGTAGAACAGTCCGATCAACACGACCAGGACCACCACCACCCCGAGCAGCACCCAGCCGACCGCCCCGTGCTCGTACACGTAGCGGACGGGGTCGCCGTCCTCCTGCGGAGCCGGGCCCGGGACGAAGAACTCGAGCAGCTGGTCGCGCAGGTTGCTCAACGTGTAGCCGAGCACGACGATGAGGAAGATGCCGCCCTTGAGCAGCGGTGTCAGCGGGTGCAGACGGTGCCACTCGCCGTCGGTCAGCGGGGCCGCTGCGGCGGCGTTGCCCTGCCGGGGCGGCGCGGGCGGAGGCGGTCCGGGTCGGAACGTCACGGCGCCCCCTAGAGCCCGGCGCGGCGGGACTCGGCGAGCTCCACGAGCCGGTCGCGCAGTTCGTCGGCGTCGGTGGCGGGGATGCCCGGGATGCGGACGTTCGTCGCGGCGGCCGCGGTGACGAACTTCAGCTCGCTGAGCCCGAGGACCCGGTCGAGCGGGCCGCGGTTCACGTCGACCAGTTGCATGCGGCCGTACGGCACCGCGGTGAAGCGCTGCCACATCAGCCCGCGGCGCAGCACGAGGTCGTCGTCACGCAGGGCGTACCCGATGGCGCGGACCCGTCGGGGCGTCAGGACGGCGGTGACCAGCGCGACGAGGGCGACCACGATGGCGACGCAGCTCCACACCGTGCCGGCTGCACCCCCGAAACCGCCGAAGAGCACCGCGAAGAGCACGCACCCGGCCGTCACGACCACCCCGACCACGATCGTGCTGACGAGTTCCGTCCAGACGAGCTTCGGCGACACCCGCGTCCACGTGGTCCCGGTCAGGCCGAGGCCCGGCTCGTCGAGTCGTTCGAGCGGCATCACGGCCTCCTGCGGTCGTCGGTCAATTCGCCGTCGTCCCACCCCGCGGCAGGTCGTCGTCGTCCTCCGGCGGCGGCGCCATGCACATGCGCTCGGCCACCAGGGCACACACCACGAGCACGAGACCGCCCCCGACCGCGACGGCGTTCGGCAGGACCGAGCCTAGCGGCGGCAGGGCGGAGCGGGTCAGGAGGTACAGCAGCAGCCCGGCCGCGAACGCCCCGAAGAGCGCACCGGCCAGGCTCGAGGCCTTGGCGAGGACGACCACGCGGGTGGCGTAGAGGGGGTCGACGGGGTGCTGCCGGCCGGCACCGTCGCGCGCGTGGCGGCGGACGGGTCGGGCCATCGCGACGACCGCGACGCCGATCAGCGCGAGGGTGATGCCGAGGGGGGTCGACAGCAGCAGCGTCGGTTCCTGCCGCGAGGCCAGGACGGCGTCGAGGGCGAACCCGGCGGCGGCGGCGACGACCGCGACGCTGATCAGGGTGGCGGAGATCGGAAGAGCGGCGGGTAGGGAACGCGTTGGCCTCTGTGTGTAGCTCTCAGGTGCGTTCGCATCCTGGTTAAATGTCAACGTTATATT
>NZ_RBLU01000018.1 GCF_003989515.1 Curtobacterium sp. HSID17257 | reverse complement strand
GTGCTGACGCTCGCGCCAGTGCCCGGTCCGCGAGCGTCAGCACGCTGAGCAGCACGCCGACGCCGAGCATCACCCACGCGAGCACGTGCAGGTCCGGCGTGGTCGGGGCCTGCCCGAACACCCCGCCGATCAACGAGGACGCCGCGATCGCGCCGATGTAGATGCTCGTGCGCGAGAGCCCGGCCGCCGTGCCGATGTACTCCGAGGGCACCACCCTGTACAGCGCCGCCTGGTTCGACACCGATGCCAGCGCTTGCGGCACCCCGAACAGCGCCGGTACGACGAGCAGGAGCACGAGCGGCGACCCGGCGTGCAGCAGGAGCAGGAGCCCGGAGCCGAGCAGGGGGACGAGCGCCGCGACGACGAGCGGCCGGCGGACGGCGGTGCGTCGCGCGACCAGGAACGACACCACCCCGGCGACGACGGCGGCCGGCAGCTGCAGGTACCCGGCGACGTCGCTCGGGTAGCCCGCGACGTCCTGCACCCACTGCGAGAACCCGTACGTCATCGTGTACGCGAGCAGGTAGGTCAGGAACAGCCGGGCGTAGGTGCGGGACAGGGCGCCGTTGCGGACGAGCAGCCGGACGTCGACGAAGGGTTTCGTCGCGCGCAGCTCCCACAGCACGAGCGCCACGAGCAGCACGACGGCGACCGCGAGCAGCCACCAGAGTCCGGCGCCGAGGTCGAGCAGGAACACCAGCAGCGCCGACACCGTGCCGGTCATGAGCACCATGCCGAGCGGGTCGAGCGCGGTCAGCACCGGGACGTCCTCGTCGGCACGCGGGCGCAGCCGGTCGGACGGCAGCCAGAGTCCCGCGACGACCAGCCCGAACACGGCGAGCGGCACGTTCACCAGGAAGATCGCGTGCCAGCCGAACGCGGCGATCAGCGCGCCACCGAGCGGCGGCCCGGCAGCGGCGGACACGAGCGACGTGATCGACAGCGCCCCGAGCACGAGCGGCGGCGTCGGCTTCCCGATCCGCAGCGAGTGCTGCCGCAGCGTGGTCAGGGCCGCCGGGTAGGCCGAGGACGTCCCGATGCCGATGAGCACGCGGGCGAACACGGCGCCACCGAAGCCCGTCAGCACCTCGGGCACGACGCCCGCGATCCCGACCAGGACGAGTCCCGCCGTGAAGACCTTCTTCGGGCCGAACCGGTCCGCGAGCTTGCCCATCGTCGGCTGCGCGATCGCACTCGCGAGGTAGAGCGCTGCGACGAGCCAGATCGCCTGCGCGGCCCCGATGCCGAGGTCGCGCGAGATCGGCGCGAGTGCCACCGACACCATCGTCGTGTTGATCGGGTTGAGGAGCGGCCCGACCAGGACGGGGACGAGGAGCTTCGGGCCGAAGCCGCTCCCGCCGGTGGAGGCGGTGTCGGCGGTGGTCGGGACGGGGGAGGTCGAGCTGGACGTGGTGGGGCTTCTTCCGGGGTCAGTCGTCGGTGAGCGGCAGGAGGATCGCGAGGGCACGGGCGACCGTGGCGCGGTCGTCCTCGGGCAGGGCCGCCAGACGGTCCGTGAGCACGCGGGAACGGTTGGCCCATGCGTCCGCGCGGGCCCGGGACCCCGTCTCCGTGGCCCGGACGAGGGTGCGACGGCCGTCCGCCGGGTCCGGACGGCGTTCGACGAGCCCGAGGTCGACGAGCGCCTGCACGGTCGCGCCCATCGACTGCGGGCGGACGCCCTCGGCGCGCGCGAGGTCGGCGACGGTGCTCTCGCCGTGGCGCAGGAGCCGACCGAGCGCGGCGGTCTGGGACGCGGTGACCTCGTCGGCCTTCCCGGCGAGCAGCGTGCGGCGGATGCGACCGTGCAGGGTCAGCAGGTCGTCCGCGAGCGTGTCGATCGGTTCCACGACGGAACAGTACGACCCAGCAGGGCGACTTGCAAGGTTGCCTTCCGATCAGACGACACCGTCGACGGCGGCGGCGATGGTGCCGTCCGTCGTGAACGGCCGCAGCGCGGCCACGAGTCCGTCCACGTCGTCGCCGAACCAGGCGTTGCTCGCCTGCACGCGGGGCCAGGCCTCCGCGAGCAGCTCCCGTCCGTCACGGGTCAGGTGCAGCCGGGAGGCCCGTCCCCGACCCGGCACCGCACCCCGCTCCACGAGTCCCCGCCGCTCGAGTCCGCCCACCAGTGCAGCCATGCTCTGCGGGCGTACCCCCACGGCGCGCGCGAGTTCGGCCTGGTTGTGCTCGCCGCCGGCGGCGAGCTGCACCAGTGCGCCGAACTCGACCGGGCTCAGGTCGAGGGGTTCGAGTTCCTCGGCGAGCCGACGGGCGAGCTCCCGCGCGGCGCGGATCACCGTCCAGGCGGCGACCGCGTCGACGTCGTCGTGGTGCACCGAGAGTTCGCTGGACACGGCCCGATCCTACCGGCGTACGTTCGAGTAACAGGAAACTGATACCGAAGGAGGGGTCCCATGACCGACACGATCGCGATCACGGGCGTCACCGGCGACGTCGGCGGGAAGACGCTCGAGCTGCTGCACGACGCCGGAGCGACGGTGCGCGCCGTCGTCCGTCGACCCGACCAGGCCGAGCGGCTCCGGGCACGGGGCATCGACGCGCGGCTCGCCGACCTCGACGACCTCGACGCCCTGACCCACGCCCTCGACGGGGTCGACCGGTTCTTCCTCGTCACGCCGGTCAGCGAGCGCCAGGCGCAGCAGGGCGAGACCGGTGTCCGTGCGGCGCAGCGGGCGGGCGTCCCCCGGGTGGTGCACCTGTCCGGCGGGGACGCGGCAGAGCACTCGCCGATGCCCTGGGCCGCCGCGGCGTGGCGGACCGACCGGATCCTGCGGGGGAGCGGCCTGGCGTGGACGATCCTGCACCCGTCGGCGTTCATGACGAACCTGCTGCCCTCCGCACCGGCGATCCGTCGCGGCTGGTACCCGCACACCACCGGTCGGGGCCGAGCGGGCTGGATCGACACCGCCGACATCGCCCGGACCGCCGCCGCGGTGCTGACCGAGGACGGCCACGACGGCACCGAACCCGTGCTCACCGGCCCGGACGCCCTCGACGCGCGCGGGATCGCCGCCGGGCTCTCGTCGGGACTCGGGCGCCGGGTGCGTCCCCTGCACCAGCCGAGCCGCGTCTACCGGACCGTCGTCCGCGCCGGCGGTGTCCCGGCGTGGCAGGCGGAGGGGCTCCGGCAGCAGTTCGGTCGGGTGCTCCGCCGCGGACTCGACGGCGTCGACGTGATGAGCGACGACGTGACCCGGATCACCGGACGGCCGCCGCGGTCCCTGGCGGACTGGGCACGCGACCACCGCGAGCAGCTGACGGGCCGGGGGTGACGCGGCGGACGTCCGCGGTGCCTCCCGGCCGTGTCGTCAGCCGGTGGAGGTGAGGGTCGTGACCAGGTGTTCCTGCACGTACCCGATCCAGTCGTAGACGTCGCGCAGGCCGACGCCGGCGTCCCCGGCGTACGAGGCCTCCTCCGACGCGGCGTCGGTGATGCCGAGCCGCTCCGCGATCGTCAACCGCAGGTCGGTGAGGCACCGCAGCCAGGCCTGCTCGTCCTGCGGGGTCATGGCGCCGTCCCGCGCTCCGGTGGTCCAGTCGTGCACGACGTCGGCGTTCGCGGTCTTCTGCGTCAGCAGGTCCGCCTGCGTCCAGCGGCGGAACTCGTCGCTCGCCTCGGTGTCCGACGGGTAGGCGTCCGGGAACATCCGGGCCGTGACGGGGTCCGACGACAGGTCGCCACCGAGTACCTGCTGCAGCTGTTCGGTGAGCGACGCGAGGACGGCGCGCTCGCCCTCGGACATGGCGAGGTGCACGCCGTCGGGGCGTCGGGCGAACGGGATCACGCGTCCGGTCCCGCCGCGCGGTCGACGGTGGCCTGCAGGCCGTAGCCGTGCATCGCCTCGACGTGGCGCTCCATCGCCTCGCGGGCGCCCGTCGCGACGATCGCCCGCCCGTCGTCGTGCACCTGGCGCATGAGCCGCTCGGCGCGGGCGTGCGAGAAGCCGAAGTAGCTCTGGAAGACGTAGGTGACGTACGACATCAGGTTCACCGGGTCGTCCCAGACCACGGTGACCCACGGGACGTCGAACCGGGCGGCGAGGTCGGTGCGCTCCTCGACGTCGGGGCTGGTCAGCGTCATGCGTCGACGGTCATGCGTCGGCGGGGATGCTCGGGTGCATGTCCCCAAGGGTGACACGAACGTGCGCGCTCGGTACGATCGTGGGGTCGCGACTGGCGTTGGATGGGTCACCATCGGGGAGCGACACCTGACACGGAGCGCGGCCGTACGCCTGGGCCGCGCCCACCCGTCCACCTCGTCGCGTCCGCGCGGCGACTCAGACAACGAGGAGTCCCGTGTCCATCACCGATCTGACGCCTGCCACCGCGCAGTCCACGTTCAACGCCCCGCTCGCCGAGGTCGACCCCGAGATCGCCGCCGTGCTGCAGAACGAGCTCGGCCGCCAGCGCGACACCCTCGAGATGATCGCGTCCGAGAACTTCGTCCCGCGTGCCGTCCTCGAGTCGCAGGGCTCCGTCCTGACGAACAAGTACGCCGAGGGCTACCCGGGCAAGCGCTACTACGGCGGCTGCGAGTTCGTCGACGTCGCCGAGCAGCTCGCCATCGACCGGGCCAAGGCCCTGTTCGGCGCGGCCTACGCGAACGTGCAGCCGCACTCCGGTGCCAGCGCGAACGCCGCGGTCCTGCACGCCATCGCCTCCGCGGGTGACACGATCCTCGGCCTCGAGCTCGCCCACGGTGGTCACCTGACCCACGGCATGAAGCTCAACTTCTCCGGCCGCATCTACAACGCGGTGTCGTACGGCGTCGACCCGGAGACCTTCGAGGTCGACTACGACGACATCCGCGCGAAGGCGATCGAGCACCAGCCGAAGGTCCTCATCGCCGGCTGGTCGGCCTACCCGCGTCAGCTCGACTTCGCGAAGTTCCGCGAGATCGCGGACGAGGTCGGCGCGACGCTCTGGGTGGACATGGCGCACTTCGCCGGCCTCGTCGCCGCCGGCCTGCACCCGTCGCCGCTGCCGCACGCCCACGTCGTGTCCTCGACGGTGCACAAGACGCTCGCGGGCCCCCGCTCGGGCATCATCCTGTCCAACGAGGAGTCGCTCTTCAAGAAGCTGAACTCCGCGGTGTTCCCGGGCCAGCAGGGCGGTCCGCTCATGCACGTGATCGCCGCGAAGGCCACCGCGTTCCTGCTCGCCGGCCAGCCGGAGTTCAAGGACCGCCAGGAGCGCACCCTCCGCGGTGCTCGTCTCCTGGCGGACCGGCTCACGCAGCCCGACGCGAAGGCCGCCGGCATCGACGTCCTCACCGGTGGCACCGACGTGCACCTGGTGCTCGTCGACCTCCGTGAGTCCGAGGTCGACGGCAAGCAGGCCGAAGACCTGCTGCACGAGGTCGGCATCACCGTGAACCGCAACTCCGTGCCGTTCGACCCCCGTCCGCCGATGGTCACCTCCGGTGTCCGCATCGGCACCCCGGCGCTGGCGACCCGCGGCTTCGGTGACGCCGAGTTCACCGAGGTGGCCGACATCATCGCGCTGACGCTCATGCCGAACCCGGACATCGCAGCGCTGTCGGCACGGGTCAAGGCCCTGACCGACGCGTTCCCGCTCTACGCGTGAGCGCCGCGTCCTCGCTCGCGCCGATGCCTCGTGAGCGTTGGGTGGGCGAGGGCAGTGCCGTCCGCATCGACGGCACCGCCCTCGCCGCGCGCACGCTCGACGACCTGAAGGTCCGCATCGACCGCCTGCACGACCACGGGTTCCGGCCCGGGCTCGGCACGATCATGGTCGGACAGAACCCCGGGTCGGTGTCGTACGTCGCCGGCAAGCACAAGGACTCGGCGCAGATCGGGCTCGACTCGGTCCGCATCGACCTCCCGGAGACCGCTTCGGCTGCGGACATCCGCGCCGCGATCCTGCAGATGAACGACGACCCCCGGGTCACCGCGTTCATCGTGCAACTCCCGCTGCCGCAGGGCATCGACCCGATCCCGATGCTCGAGCTGATGAACCCGGCGAAGGACGCCGACGGGCTGCACCCGACGAACCTCGGTGAGCTCGTGCTCGCCGTGCCCGGTGGTGCCGGCACGATCGACGCCCCGCTGCCGTGCACCCCGCGCGGCATCGTCGCGATGCTCGAGGCGTACGACGTCCCGATCCGCGGGCAGCACGTCACGATCATCGGGCAGGGGCTGACGGTCGGTCGTCCGCTCGGCCTGCTCCTCACCCGGCTCGAGGCGACCGCGACGCTGACGCACTCGCTGACCGAGGACGTCGCCGCCGAGTGCCGCCGCGCCGACATCATCGTCGCCGCGGCCGGGGTCGCCGGACTCGTGCAGCCGGACTGGGTCAAGCCCGGTGCAGCGGTCATCGACGTGGGCATCAGCCGGATCGTCGACGAGACCACGGGGAAGGCGAAGCTCCGCGGCGACGTCGACCCCGCGGTGGCGTCGGTCGCCGGGTACCTGTCGCCCACGCCGGGTGGCGTCGGACCGATGACCCGCGCGATGCTCATGAAGAACGTGGTCGAGGCCGCCGAGCGCCACCTGCGGTAGCGGCCGGGCCGGCCGGCTGCCTGCCGGTCCTGCCGGGTGCCGCTCCTGCCGGTCAGTTCCGCGAACGCGACAGACCACCGCGGAACGTTCGCGGTGGTCTGTCGCCCTCGCGGAACGGACGGCGGGCCTTCAGACGGCCTGGAGGCGCGGATCGCCCCCGCCCCGCGCCTCCCGCGGTGCTACGGTCGCGTCATGGGGGATGCAGGAGAGCTGACCGAACCGGTGCTGCGGGCACGGCCGGCGCCGTCCCAGCTCACGAAGGACGCCCGCTGGCTGGTCGTCATCGTGGTGCTCTGCATCCTGTTCCAGCAGCCCGGCTCGACGTGGAGCACGACGTTCTTCCACGCCGGCCAGGAGTTCGACTTCCGGTCGTCGCCGGCCCTCGGCACGACGCTCCTGACCATCGGCATCGCCCTCGTCGGGTTCGCCGTCGCGGTCGGCCGCCGAGGCGCGAGCCGCTTCGACGAGCACACCGTGATGGGGCTCACCCTCGCCGGTGTGCTCGTCGTCACCGCGGCGGTCTGGCTGCTGATGCCCGTGCAGATGGCCTGGGTGCAGTGGGCCGTGGAGCACGGTCAGCCGCACCCGTTCGTGCTCGGGGACGTCGTCGAGACGACGCGGTACGCCGACTACCTCGGCTGATCGGTCGCCCTGACGACGGCGTACGGCTCCGAGCTGTCGAACCGGGGGACCGACATCGAACCAGCCGCGCGTGCTGGTTCGATGTCGGAGACGTGGTTCGGAGCGCGCCGCGCGTCAGTCGCGCCGGGCGCCCTGCGCCGCGTGCACCGTGAACACGGTGGGCTCGCGGTACCCGGCCGCGGCGAAGGCGGACGTGACGGCCTCCGCGATGGTGCCACGGGCCTCCCGGTCGACCAGCGCGATCGCCGCACCGCCGAAGCCGCCACCCGTCATGCGTGCGCCCACCGCGCCGTGCGCCATCGCGGTCTCGACCGCCAGGTCGAGCTCCGGCACCGAGATCTCGAAGTCGTCGCGCATGGAGGCGTGCGAGGCGACGAGCAGCTCGCCGATCGCGCGCGGGCCCTGCTCGCGGAGCGTGCGCACGGTGTCGAGGACCCGCTGGTCCTCGGTGACGATGTGCCGGACGCGGCGGAAGGTCTCGTCGTCGAGGAGTTCCTGCGCGCGGGGCAGGTCCTCGACCGCGACGTCACGGAGCGCCTCGACGCCCATGGCTGCGGCACCGCGCTCGCACGAGTCCCGACGGGCCTTGTAGCCGCCGGTGGCGTGGGCGTGCTCGACGCGGGTGTCGATGACCAGCACCTCGAGCCCGTTCGCCTCGAGCGCCAGGTCGACCACCGCGGTGTCGAGCGTGCGGCAGTCGAGGAACACGACCGCGTCCTGCTCGCCGAGCAGCGAGGCGGACTGGTCCATGATGCCGGTCGGGGCGCCGACGGCGTGGTTCTCGGAGTACTGACCGACGCGCGCCAACTGCTTGCGCGAGAGGCCGAGCTCCCACAGATCGGTGAACGCCAGCGCGACACCACACTCGATCGCCGCGCTCGACGACAGGCCCGCGCCCACCGGCACGTCCGACTCGATGAAGACGTCGAACCCGGTCTTGCCGGACAGGTCCGCGCCCGCCTGCTCGCGCAGCGCCCAGGCGATGCCGAAGACGTAGGCCGACCACCCCTGCATGTGCGACGGGTCGAGCTCGTCGAGCGAGAGCTCGTGCACCGCGTCGGGCTCGAACGCCGAGGCGACCCGGATCAGCCGGTCGTCCCGCTGCCCGATCGAGGCGACGGTGCGGCGGTCGATCGCGAAGGGCAGCACGTACCCGTCGTTGTAGTCGGTGTGCTCACCGATCAGGTTGACGCGTCCGGGTGCGGAGTACCGCACCGTCGGCTCGTACCCGTAGACCTGCTGGAACGTCATGCGCGTTCGATCCCTCCTCGGATGAACTCGGCCGCCTTCTCGGGCACGAGGTCCCCGATCCAGGCGCCCATGGCGGCCTCGCTGCCGGCCAGGAACTTGAGCTTGTCGGCCGCGCGGCGCGGCGACGTGATCTGCAGCATGAGCCGCACGGTGTCCCGCGCGGTGTGCACCGGCGCCTGGTGCCATGCGGCGATGTACGGCGTCGGGCTGTCGTAGAGCGCGTCGAGCCCGCGGGTGAGCCGCAGGTGCATGTGCGCGAGTTCGTCCTTCTCGGCGTCGGTCAGGCCGGCGAGGTCGGGGACGTGCCGGTGCGGCAGCATGTGGATCTCGATCGGCCAGCGCGCGGCGAACGGCACGAAGGCGGTGAAGTGCTCGCCCTGCAGCACGACGCGCTCGGAGGCCCGCTCGTTCGCGAGGTGCTGCTCGAACAGGTCCGGACCGAAGCGCTCGATCGACGCGAGCAGTCGCTGCGTGCGGGGGGTGACGTACGGGTACGAGTAGATCTGCCCGTGCGGGTGGTGCAGCGTGACGCCGATCGCCTCGCCGCGGTTCTCGAACGGGAACACCTGCTGGATGCCGGGCATCGCCGACAGTGCAGCGGTGCGGTCCGCCCACGCCTCGACCACGGTGCGGGCGCGCGACTCGCTGATCGAGGCGAACGAGCCGCTCGTCTCGGGGGAGAAGCACACGACCTCGCAGCGGCCGACGCTCCGGAGCTGGCGGTTGAGCCCGACGTCGGACAGGGACTCGAGCGACTCGGGGGCGTCGTCCGCCTCGAGCAGCGGGCCGAACGACGGGGACCGGTTCTCGAACACCGCCACGTCGTAGCGGCTCGGGATCTCGGACGGGTTCGCCGCGGTCTGCGGCGCGAGCGGGTCCTGGTCGGCGGGCGGCAGGAACACGCGGTTCTGCCGGCTCGAGGCGATGGACACCCACTCGCCGGTCAGGACGTCCTGCCGCATCCGGGCCGTCTCCGGCCGAGGATCGAGGACGCGCTGGTCGATGCTGCGCTCGGCGGGCAGCTGGGTGTCGGCGTCGTCGAAGTAGATGAGCTCGCGTCCGTCGGCGAGCGTCGTCACGCGCTTGGTGATCACCGCAGCAGCCTACTCGCCTGGCGAAGCGTTGCGAAAGACTCCGTAAGTGCGCGAAACTCGCCCTGTGCGCGATGACCTCTCCTTCCTCGACGGGTCGCTGCCCGCGCCGCTGCGGCAGGACCGCATCGTCTCCATCGTCGAGGGTGCCCCCGGCCTGGTCCGGACGGCCTCCCTGGCAGCGGCGCTGGGCACCAGCGAGGTGACCGTCCGCCAGGACCTCGCCCTGCTCGACCAGGAGGCCCGCATCCGTCGGGTGCGCGGTGGTGCGGTCCGCCGCGGGGCCGGTTCCCCCGAGCGCCCCTTCGAGGAGACCGCCGTCGAGCACCAGGTCGCCAAGGCCGCCATCGGCCGTGCTGCGGCGGCCATGGTCCGGTCCGGCGAGTGCGTCGTGCTCGACGTCGGCACCACGCCGGCCGCGGTGGCGACGGCACTCGTCGCGCGGGAGGACCTGACCGACCTCACCGTCGTCACCAACTCACTGACGACGGCGCTCGCGCTCGAACCGGCGGTCCCGCGGTTCACCGTGGTCGTCACCGGGGGGACCCTCCGCCCGCTCCAGCACTCCCTCGTCGCGCCCTTCCTCGGCGCGGTGCTCCCGATGATCGCTGCGGACGTGGTGTTCCTCGGCGGCACCGGGCTCGACGTCGAGCACGGCCTGACGAACGTGAACCTGCCCGAGACCGAGGCGAAGCGGATGCTGGCCGACGCAGCCCGGCGTACCGTCGTGGTGGCGGACGGCTCGAAGTTCGGCCGGACCCACCTCGGCGTCGTCCGCCCGCTCGAGGACATCGACGTCGTCGTCACCGCCGAGGTCACGGCGGACGCCGTCGCCCCGGTCCGGGCGGCAGGGGTCCGGGTGATCGTGGCCGACGAGGACGGCGGCACAGCACCAGACGGAAGGAAGTCGCACGCATGACCGCAGCAGCACCCACCGGAGCGCAGTACCACCTCCGCCACGCCGGGCCGGACGGGGTCGTCGAGGCCGTCGTCACCGAGGTCGCCGCGGGCATCCGGGAGCTCCGCGTCGCCGGGTTCGACCTGACCGAGCCGTTCCCCGTGACCTCGCTGCCGCCCGGCGCCGACGGCATCGTGCTCGTCCCGTGGCCGAACCGCGTCGCCGGTGCCGTCTGGGAGCTCGACGGCGGGCGGCAGCAGCTGGACGTCTCCGAGCCGAAGTACGGCAACGCCTCGCACGGGCTGCTGCGGTTCTCGCCGTACCGCGTGGTGACCCAGACCGAGTCGTCGATCGAGCAGCAGGCGACGATCCACCCGCAGCACGGCTGGCCGTTCACGCTCGAGACCCGCGTGCACCACGAGCTCGTCGACGACGGCGTCCGGGTGACCCACACGATCGTGAACCGCTCCGGCGTCCGCGCCCCCTTCGCCGTCGGGGCCCACCCGTACCTGCGTGCGGGTGACACCCCGGCCGAGGACCTCGTCATCACGCTCGACGCCGCCACGGCGTTCACCGTCGACGAGCACAAGATCCCGGACGGCACGGTGTCCGTCGAGGGCACGCCCTACGACCTGCGGTCGGGACAGCGCGCCGGTGACGCCGACCTCGACACCGCGTACCGGGACATCGCCGCCGACGAGCACGGTGTCCGGCACACGACGCTGCACGGCCCGGAGGGCGACGGCGTCGAGCTCTGGCAGGACGAGTCGTTCCCCTACGTGCAGGTCTTCACCTCCCGTGAGTTCCCCCGAGGCGACGGCACCGGGCTGGCCGTGGCGGTCGAACCGATGACGGCGCCCGCCAACGCCCTGAACTCCGGCGAGGGCCTGCGCTGGCTCGAGCCCGACGAGTCCTGGACCGGTACCTGGGGCATCCGCCGCGTCTGGTCCTGACCGCCGGCGGGTGTTCGGGGCCCGAGTCTCGCGTGCAGCGACGGTCCTCGCGCTCCCGGGCCTGCGATCCGTCGCTCAGCGCGAGACTCGGCCCCGCGCCCGTGAGGCACCCGGACACGACGAAGGCCGCCCCGTGTGGGGCGGCCTTCGTCGTGCGTGCTCGTGTGCGTCAGGCGCGGCGCATGCGCAGTGCCTCGACCGCGAGCGACTCGGTGCCGTAGCGGCCGATCTCCTGTGCCCAGGCCGGGTCGTCGCCGCGCAGGGCCGTGTACTCGCTGCCCTGCCGGCACACGTACCCGAGGACGGCGGTGGCGGTGGCGACCTCGACGAAGTCGGTGCGGATGTGCCGGGTCGTGACCTGCGCGTTGCGGCGCAGGGTGTCGAGGAGGAGCTGGTTGCTCATGGTGGTGTTCGTCGCTGCTGCGAGCTCGACGATGCGGCGCGCGTCACCGGTGGTGCTGGTCTGCGTGGCGTCGATGGGCTCGGTCACGGTGTACCCCGTTCGTTCTCTGGTGCTGCGGTGGTTCCGGACCCGCTGATCGGATCCGGGAACGACACTATCGGCGCTGCGCCTGCAAACCGCTGAACGAGGTCTGAACTGTGCACAGGACGCACCATGAACATGCTGAGTCCGGGTTGTACCCCGACAGATGCCTGAACAAGGCTCGGTGACGTCGGAGGTGGAGGAGGTGGGCCCCGTGGGGCTCGAACCCACGACCCTCGGATTAAAAGTCCGGTGCTCTACCAACTGAGCTAGAGGCCCTCACCCGCAAGGCTAGCGGGTGAGGGCCTCCAGTCGGGTACCAGCGCTGTCGCTCAGCTGCGGCGCCCGGTGAGCGTCCGCAGGAGCCACACGATCACCGCGATGACGAGCAGCACGATGCCGACCCACAGCAGGAACTTGAGGCTCGCGGTGAAGCCACCGACGAACAGCAGGATGACCGCGATCACGGCCAGGATGACGAGCAGGGCGTTCATGGAGTCTCCTCTTCTCAACGTCCGGGAGGAGTGCCTCCCTGCCGGAGCACGGTACCCGGGAGTGCCCGGTTGCGTTCGTGGCGAACGGGGGACGTGCACGTCGGCGGCCGCGCCTACACTCGCCGGGTGCCTCGCGATCACCACCGTCCCGTCCACTTCACCGACCAGGAGTTCGCCGCGATCCAGGGCGGTGACGACCCGGCCCTGGTCAACCGTGTGGCGCACGAGACGGCGAACGCGCTGCTCCACCGCGTCCGGCAGGACCCGGACCCGGCGGTGGTCGAGCGGCTCGTGACCTACACGGACGTGCACGGCATCGACGCGATCGCCGAGCTGTGGGCACGCGTCGGTGCGCACACGCTCCCCGGGGCGCTGTGGCGGATCTACCTCGTGCGGGTCGTCATCCGGCAGAACCCGGAGGAGATCGCGTACTTCTTCGAGCGGGGCACCGCGCAGATCGGCACGATCGACGAGGCCGTCGCGGGCGCCGAGCAGCCGACGGGTCCGGCGGAGATCCTGACCCTGGCGGACAGCATCCTGCACGGGCTGTACACGGGCGACCTCGCGGTGGCGCTCGACCGCGGCGCGGCGTTCTGCCGGCTGACCGCCGCGGGGGCGACCTCGGTCGCGGACGATGCCGACCTGACGGCAGGGGAGCGCGCGAGTGAGCTGACGCGTCGGGCGCTCCGATTGACGGAACTCGCGGCCGACCTGACCGAGGCGGCGGCGCTCTGGCGTCGCGACAGCCTGGACTGAGCGAGCGGCGGGGCGGGCCGGCAGCGCGCCTCCAGACCGACTGCCACCCGCGCCCGAGTCGCATCGCGCCCCGGTCCGGACGTCGCGCCCCTGAGCACACGGGTGCGACGTCGGCTCGGGGGCGCGTCAAGGCACCAGCCCACGACGGCGGACGACGAGCCGCGGAAGCCCCCGGACGTGCGAAGACCGGGCCGCAGAAGCGCCTCTCGGCGCGAGGCCGCTCGAAGCGGCGAATTTTGGAGCCCGGGGCTTGCTGCGGCCCGGCGACGTCGAGTCTACGAGAGTCGCCCTGTGCGCGTGACCGTGTTCACTCTCGACGGACACGGAGCGCAGCCGGGCGTGCCCTGGACACGAGCGCGACGCAGCTCTGCCCAATCCGCTCGGGCGACGGTGCCGAACAGAGGGTGTGACGCTCCTCGCGGACGTCACAGCGAGGGCCCGCTCGACCCGGTCCGGTACCCGCCGGTCAATTCCCTGCGGGCCGTGCGGCCCTCGCGCACCCGCTCCACGCCGCGAGGATCCGAACCACCCGAACCCGACCTGCGAAGTGGACGCACATGTCGGAACCGATGCCACCGAGAGGGGGGAAACCTGCAATGCTTGCGCTCGTGGAACACGACACCGAGGCCTGGAGCTCCACCGAGCCCGTACCCGTGTCGCCTGACGATCTGCTCGCTCGTGTCGCCTCCGGCGACCAGGCAGCCTTCTCCGACCTCTACGACGCCCTGTCGGGCCGTGTGCTCGGTCTGGTCACGCGACTCCTCAAGGACCGCGCCCAGTCCGAGGAGGTCACGCAGGAGGTCTTCCTCGAGGTGTGGCAGCAGGCCACCCGCTTCGATCGTTCACGCGGCACCGCCGCCAGCTGGGTCCTCACGATGGCCCACCGTCGAGCGGTCGACCGGATCCGGGCATCGCAGGCGTCGCACGACCGGGACACCAAGATCGGCATCCGCGACCTGGAGTCCGGTTTCGACCAGGTGTCCGAGTCGGTCGAGATCCGGATCGAGCACGAACGCGTCAGCCGCGCGCTCGCCAAGCTCACCGAGTTCCAGCGCCAGGCGGTGCAACTCGCGTACTACGGCGGCTACTCGCACAGCGAGATGGCCGAACGGCTCGGTGTCCCGATCGGCACCGTCAAGACCCGTCTCCGTGACGGGATGATCCGACTCCGAGACGAGATGGGGGTGACGTCATGACCGAACGCCACGACGACCCTGCCCTGCTCACCGGGTCGCACGCCCTGGACGCCCTGTCGGACGACGAGCGCGCGCTCCTCGAGCACGCCCTGACGACGTCGCCGGAGCTGCAGGCGGAGACGGATTCGCTCCGCGAGACCGCGCTGCAGCTCGCGTACGCCGTCGAGCCGATCGAGCCGTCGGCGTCGCTCAAGACGTCGCTGATGGCACAGATCGCCCGCACGCCGCAGGCTGCTCCGCTGGACGCTGCCTCGTCGGGCACCGGTCTGGAGGCTCCGCTCGCCTCCGCCCCGTCGCCCACCCCCGTCGCCGGTGCGGCTCCCGCCCCGGCGCAGGTCGCCGAGACCGAGAACGTCGTCGGGTTCGGCGCGGGTCCTGCCGTCGGCCACGACGAGGGTGCGGCCTCGGCGAAGGCCCGCCGCCGCTGGTTCCAGCGTCCCGCGGCCGCCCTGTCCGCCGCAGCCGCCGTCGCCGTGGTGTTCCTCGGTGTCGGGCTCGGTGTCGGCACGAACTTCGGTCAGACCGAGGGCACCGGCCCGGGGACCACCCAGGCCTCGGGCACGCTCGACTCCATCTACGCCGCGTCCGACTTCCAGCGCACGACCGCGAAGGTCCCCGGTGGGGGCTCGGCGACGGTGGTCTGGTCGCACGACGTCGGCAGGTCCGCGGTCATCCTCGACGGTGTCGAGCAGGCTCCCGCGGGCAAGACCTACGAGCTCTGGTACATCGGGTCCGAGGGCGGCGAGATCGTCCCCGCCGGCCTGGTCGACGGTGCCCGGAACGGCGTGCACACGGCGGTCCTCGACGGCAAGCTCACACCGGGTGCGGCGATCGGCATGACGGTCGAGCCCGAGGGCGGGTCCGACCAGCCGACCTCGACGCCGCTCATGGCCGTCCCCACGACCCAGGCGTAGCACCGACGTTCGTGGTGCGATCGGGGTCCGTCCTCGTCCGCCTCTTTCGTTGATGGAGCAGAAGACGTCGGGTCCCGTGTAGTGACCCGACGTCTTCTGCTCCATCGACGAGCCGGAACCGACGCAGCGAGGCCCGGTGCCGTCCGTGGCGGACGTGCACCGGGCCTCCAGGCCGACCGTCAGGAGACGGACCGGGCGCCGATCACCCGAAGCGACCCGAGACGTAGTCCTCGGTCGCCTGCACGGACGGGTTCGAGAAGATCGTGGCGGTGTCGTCGAACTCGATGAGCTTGCCCGGCGCACCGGTGCCCGCGATGTTGAAGAACGCGGTCTTGTCGCTGACGCGCGACGCCTGCTGCATGTTGTGCGTGACGATCACGATCGTGAAGTCCTTCTTGAGCTCCTCGATCAGGTCCTCGATCGCGAGCGTGGAGATCGGGTCGAGGGCCGAGCACGGCTCGTCCATGAGCAGGACGTCCGGCTGCACGGCGATCGCGCGGGCGATGCAGAGACGCTGCTGCTGCCCACCGGACAGGCCCATGCCCGGCTTCTCGAGGCGGTCCTTGACCTCGTTCCACAGGTTCGCGCCCTGCAGCGAGCGCTCGACGATGTCGTCGGCCTCGGACTTCGAGACGCGCTTGTTGTTGAGCTTCACGCCGGCCAGCACGTTGTCGCGGATCGACATCGTCGGGAACGGGTTCGGACGCTGGAACACCATGCCGACCTGACGGCGGACGAGCACCGGGTCGACGCCCTGGCCGTACAGGTCGTCGCCGTCGATCTTGACGGAGCCCTCGACGTACGCGCCGGGGATGACCTCGTGCATGCGGTTCAGCGTGCGGAGGAAGGTGGACTTGCCGCAGCCCGACGGGCCGATGAAGGCGGTGACGGTGCGGGGCTCGATCGTCATGTCGACGCCCTCGACGGCCTTGAACTTCGAGTAGTAGACGTTGAGGCCGTCGACCTCGATGCGCTTGGACACGTGGTTTCCTCCGGGGTGGATGGTCGTTGCCGTACGGCTGACGCGCTGCGCTGGCGGGCTGGTCGGGTGCACCGACCGGGTGCCGCTCCGCTGGCGGTCGGCGCTAGCGGGGGAGCTTGGGGGCGAAGAGGCGGGTGATGAAGCGGGCGAGCAGGTTGAGCACCATCACGATGAGGATGAGCACGAGCGCCGCGGTCCAGGCCCGGTCGACGAACGGCACCGGGTTGGCGCCCTGCTGCGAGTACTGCGTGTACGCGAAGACCGGCAGGGTCATCATCGGGTTCTTGAACAGGTCGTAGTTCATGCTCGCGGTGAAGCCGGCCGTGACCAGCAGCGGCGCGGTCTCGCCGATGACGCGGGCGATCGACAGCATGACGCCCGTCGTGATGCCGGCCAGGCTGGTCGGCAGCACCACCTTGAGGATCGTCAGGTACTTCGGCACGCCGAGCGCGTACGAGGCCTCGCGGAGCTCCATCGGGACGATCTTCAGGACCTCCTCGGTGGAGCGGACGACCACGGGGATCATCAGGACGCTCAGCGCGATCGAGCCGACGAGGCCGAAGCGGGCGCCCGGGCCGAGGAACAGCGCGAACAGCGAGTAGGCGAAGAGACCGGCGACGATCGACGGGATGCCCGTCATGACGTCCACGAAGAACGTGATGCCCTTCGCCAGCGCGCCCTTGCCGTACTCGACCAGGTAGATCGAGGTGAGCAGGCCGATCGGCACCGAGATGAGCGCGGCGAACAGCGTGATCTCGAGCGTGCCGATGAGGGCGTGCAGGGCGCCGCCGCCGTCGGAGATGACGCCGCGCATCGAGGAGTTGAAGTACTGGGCGTCGAAGCGGGCGAGACCGTCGGCCAGGACGGTCCAGAGCAGCGACACCAGCGGGAGCACCGCGATGACGAACGCCGTGATCACCAGCGAGGTGATGAGCCGGTCGACCGCCTTGCGCCCGCCCTCGACGATGCGCGACACCACGACGATGAGGACGTCGAACAGGACGGTGCCGAGGAACAGGGCGGCGACGACGTTGAAGTCCTTCACCGCACCGCCCGCGTTCAGCAGGGCGAAGACCGCGACCAGGGCGACCCAGGAGCCGACGAGGAGGAGCCACGGCACCGACTTGTGCAGCTTGCCGTTGGCGTAGACGTTGCCGGCGGTGCCGGTCTGACGGAGGGCGAGGGACATCGGGCGTGACCTCTCAGGAGACCCGCTTGCGCACGATGTAGCGCGCCAGCATGTTGATGACCAGGGTGATGACGAAGAGGATCAGGCCCGACGCGACCAGGGCGTTCAGGGCCGTGCCCGACGCCTCGGCGAACTGCAGGGCGATGTTCGCCGCGATCGTCGAGGGGTTGAGCGACGTCAGCATCTGGAAGGTGACGTTGGTCGAGACCGAGAGCACGAGGGCGATCGCCATCGTCTCGCCCAGCGCGCGACCGAGGCCGAGCATGATCGCCGAGACGATGCCGGACTTCGCGAACGGCAGGACCGACAGGCGGATCATCTCCCAGCGCGTCGCGCCGAGGGCGAGTGCGGCCTCCTCGTTGAGGGTCGGGGCCTGCAGGAAGATCTCGCGCATGACCGCGGTCATGATCGGGATCGCCATCACCGCGAGGACGATCGACGCCGTCAGGATGGTGCGGCCCGTGCCGGAGACCTGCCCCGAGAAGAGCGGGAACCAGCCGAGGTACTCGTTGAGGAAGCCGTAGAACGGCTTGAGCAGCGGCGCGAGCACCACGATGCCCCAGAGGCCGTAGACGACCGACGGCACCGCGGCCAGCAGGTCGATGACGTACCCGAGCACCGGCGCGATGCGACGCGGTGCGTAGTGCGAGATGAAGAGCGCGATGCCCAGCGAGAGCGGCACGGCGATGACGAGCGCGATGAGCGCCGAGTAGACGGTGCCGAACACGAGCGGACCGACGTAGTCCCAGAAGCTCGTGGCGTTGTTCGGCAGCTCGCCGACCTTCGCCGTGAAGGCGGGGATGCTCTGCCAGACCAGGAAGGCGGCGACGAGCACGAGCACGAAGAGGATCAGGCTGCCGGCGACCACCGAGGCGGTCGAGAACACCCGGTCGCCGACGCGGACGACGGCCTTCGGCTTGGGGGGGGAGACGGTGGCCCCTGGCTGGGCCGGTGCGGTCGTCATGGGACTCCTGTCGGAGGGGAGGCCGGGCTCCGTCGAGGAGCGGCCGGGGGAGGCGACGGGGTGGAACTGGTGGAGCTGGTGGTGCTGCTGGTGCTGCGTCCGGTCCGGCCGGTGCTGCTGGTGCTGCGTCCGGTCCGGCCGGTGCTGCGTCCGCGCTGGACGGGCGAGAACCCGGACGCCGGTCAGGATGGGTGGGACCGGCGTCCGGGCGCTCAGCGGGCCTTACTTGATGGAGGCGACGGCCTTGGCGGCCTTCTCCGACAGGTCGGAGGAGAGGGCGGCCGACTTGGCCTCCTTCGCGGCGGCCTCCTGCGCGTCCTGCGTGACGACGTAGTCGAGGTAGCCCTTCACGAGCTCACCCTTGGCGGAGTCCTTGTACTCCTGGCAGGCGATCGCGTAGGAGACGAGGACCAGCGGCCAGGCACCCTCGGCGGTGTCCTTACGGTTGATCTCGATGGCGAGATCGTTCTCCGAGCGGCCCGAGACCGTGTCGGAGTCCGCGACGACCTTGGCAGCGCCCTCGGCCGAGATCTCGGTGGCCTTGTCGCCGACCATGAGCTTCGCCTTGTCGAGGTCTCCGGCGCCGGAGTCGTCGATGTAGGTGATGGCGTTGGAGGCGCTGGCCATCGCCGAGGCGACACCCGAGGTGCCCTTGGCCGAGTCACCGACCTGGTACGGGAAGGTCTGGCTGGGGGCCTCGGTCCAGACGTCCGACGCGTTCGCCGAGACGTACTCGGAGAAGTTCTGCGTGGTGCCCGAGTCGTCCGAGCGGTGGATCACGGTGATGTTCGCGTCCGGCAGGTCGACGCCCTTGTTCAGGTCGGCGATCTCGGAGGCGTTCCACTTGGTGATCTTGCCCGAGAAGATGCCCGCGATGGTCTTCGCGTCGAGCGTCAGGTCGGAGACGCCCTCGACCTTGTAGGCGATGGCGATCGGGGAGATGTAGACCGGGATGTCGATGGCCTTGTCCGCGCACAGGCCGAACGAGCCCGAGAGCTCCTCGTCCTTGAGCGCGGCGTCGGAGCCGGCGAAGTCCGCGGCACCCGAGATGAAGTTCTTGCGGCCGGCGCCGGAGCCGTCCGGCGAGTAGTTGACCGTCACGCCGGAGGCGACGTTCTGGAAGTTCGCAGCCCAGGTGGCCTCAGCGGTCTGCTGCGCCGACGAGCCGGAGCCGGTCAGCGTGCCCGAGAGCTTCGAGTAGTCGGTGCCCGAGCTCGAGGTCGGCGCTGCGGTGTCGCCGCTGCCGCTCTCGTTCGCCGCGCAGGAGGACAGCACGACGGCGCCGGCGATCGCGATCGCTGCGATCGAACCGATTCGCTTGATGTTCACAGGGGTCCCTTCGGGAATGTCATTGCAGGCGGGACCGCTGCTGGTCCCTCGGGCCGGTGCTGACCCGGGAGCGACTGTAGGGACGCGAGGTGACGGGGATGACGCTCCTCGGTGAACGGGAGGTGAACGAGGGGTTGTCCCGGCTCGGGCGCCGGGCGCGCGGTTCCCGGAGGGTGCAGGATCGGGTCACCGTGCGCGGGGACGGACGATGCGATCGCATCGGTTCAGCGGTGCGATGCGGGGTCCGGTCTGGAGGCGCGCCACGCCGCCGCCTCGTCGCCTGCGGTCTGGTGGATGCGGACCGGACGACGCGGTGCGGCGGGCGCTGACCGGGGCGGACCGGTGCGAGCGGGCCGGAGCGCTGCGGGGGCGGGCAGGACGGGGCGTCGCGACCGCACCGTGGGTCGTGGGTCGTGGGTCGTGGGTCGTGGGTCGTGCTGGGTCGTGCTGTGCTGTGCTGTGCTGTGCTGTGCTGCGCTGCGTCCCGGTCCGACCGGGCGCCCGGGTCAGGCCGGGATCGTGTTGCGGTGGGTCTCGACGGCGACGAGCTTCTCGCCCGCGATGTGCAGCACCGCGAAGTCCCCGACCGAGAGCATCGCGGCCCGACGGAGGTCGAAGCGACGGCGGTCGTCGGCGGTGGCCGAGGCGATGCGCGCGATGATGTCCGGCAGCACGGGACCGTGGGAGCACAGCACGGCGGACTTCGCCTTCGCGATCCGCTTCTGCACGACGCCCTTGACGTCGGCGGCCCCGCGGTCGTGGGCGTCCTGGCTGATGTCCGTCGTGCTCGAGACCCCGACCTTCGTCCGCGCCGAGAGCGGCTCGACGGTCGCGAGGCACCGAGCCGCCGTGCTGCTGACGATCTTCTTCGGACCGAACGCCGCGACGGGAGCCGCGACGGCCTTGGCCTGGGACCGTCCGACCGGCAGCAGCGGACGGGTGGCATCGGGGCCGTCCCAGTCCGAACCGGGCACGGTCTTCGCGTGCCGGAGGGCGATCAGCGCGAAGGTCCGGTGCTCACCCGCAGCGACACGGTCGGCGAACCGGTCGAGGATCGCGACGTCGCGTTCGTACGTCAGCCGTGCCCGTGCCCGGTCGACGGTCACCCACTCGATCGCGGCGACCTCGTCGTTCGGTCGGAACTTCCCCGCCCGTTCGTACTCCTTCGAGCCGACGCGGGCGGACCAGTAGTGCACGACCTTGTCGCGACCGCTCGGGAGCACGTACTCCGCGGTACCGAGCGGGGCGCCGAGGTGGACGCGGTACCCGGTCTCCTCGTCGATCTCCCGCACGGCGGTCGTCGGGATGCTCTCACCGGGGTCGACCTTGCCCTTCGGCAGGGAGACGTCCTGGTGGTGGTCCCGGTGGACGAGCAGCACCAGCGGCACTCCGTCCCGTTCACGCCAGACGACCGCGCCCGCCGCGACGACGGGCCCCGTGGGGCCGCCGCTCACCGAGCCGAACGCTTCCGGGCCGAGATCTTCCGCATGAGCACATTCTGCACGTCGTCGAGCGGACGGCCGTCCGGGTCCGTGGAGTGGCGCGTCCACTCGCCGTCGGACTCGAGGTGCCACGAGCTCGTCGACTCCGCCATCGCGAGTTCGAACATCTCCTCGACCTCGGTCACGTGGGCCGGGTCGGTGAGCCGGACCAGCGCCTCGACGCGGCGGTCGAGGTTGCGGTGCATCATGTCGGCCGAACCGATGAACACCACCGGGTCGCCGTCGTTGTGGAACGTGAAGGCGCGCGAGTGCTCGAGGTACCGGCCGACGACGCTGCGCACGCGAATCGTCTCGCTGACGCCCTCGATGCCCGGCTTCAGCGAGCAGATGCCGCGCACCCAGACGTCGATCGGCACACCGGCCTGGCTCGCCAGGTAGAGCGCGTCGATGATCTGCTCGTCGACCATCGAGTTGACCTTGATCCGGATGCCGGACGGCTTTCCGGCGCGGGCGTTGGCGGCCTCGGCCTGGATCCGCTTCACGAGCCCCTTGCGCAGGTGCAGCGGCGCGACGAGCAGCCGCTTGAACTTCTTCTCGATCGCGTAGCCGGACAGCTCGTTGAACAGACGGGTGAGGTCCTTGCCCACGGTGTCGTCCGCGGTGAACAGCCCCATGTCCTCGTAGATGCGCGAGGTCTTCGGGTTGTAGTTGCCCGTGCCGATGTGGCTGTAGTGCTTGAGCGTGCCGCCCTCCTGCCGGATGACGAGCACGAGCTTCGAGTGCGTCTTCAGTCCGACCAGGCCGTAGACGACGTGCACCCCGGCCTTCTCGAGCTTGCGCGCCCAGGTGATGTTGTTCTGCTCGTCGAAGCGCGCCTTGATCTCGACGAGAGCCAGGACCTGCTTGCCCGCGGCGGCGGCGTCGATCAGCGCCTCGACGATCGGGCTGTCGCCGGACGTGCGGTAGAGCGTCTGCTTGATCGCCAGGACGTTCGGGTCGGCAGCGGCCTGCTCGAGGAACGCCTGCACGCTCGTCGCGAAGGACTCGTACGGGTGGTGCACGAGGACGTCGCGCGAGCCGATGGCGCGGAACAGGTCGGGCTTCGTGTTCGGCTCGCCCGGCTGGAACTGCACCGGGGTCGTCGGGACGTGGCGCGGGTAGTGGAGGTCCGGGCGGGCGATCTTCGCGATCTCGAACAGGCCGCCGAGGTCGAGCGGCGACGGCAGGCGGTAGACCTCCTGCTCGGTGACGTCGAGCTCGCGCACGAGCAGGTCGAGCGTCACCGGGTCCATGTCCTCGGTGATCTCGAGACGGATCGGCGGACCGAAGCGGCGACGGAGCAGCTCGCGCTCGAGCGCCTGGATGAGGTTCTCGGCCTCGTCCTCCTCGATCTCGACGTCCTCGTTGCGGGTGACGCGGAAGACGTGGTGCTCGAGGACCTCCATCCCGGGGAACAGGTCGTCGAGGTGGTTCGCGATGAGGTCCTCGAGCGGGATGAAGCGCATCCGCCCGGAGCCGTCGTCGGGCAGCGCGATGAAGCGCGAGAAGTTCTGCGGCACCTTGAGGCGCGCGAACTCCTGCCGCTGCGACTTCGGGTTCCGGACCCGGACCGCCAGGTTCAGCGACAGGCCGGAGATGTAGGGGAACGGGTGCGCCGGGTCGACCGCGAGCGGCATGAGCACCGGGAAGATCTGCTCGTTGAAGTACTCCCGCATGCGCAGGCGGTCGGCCTCGTCGAGGTCGGACCAGTGCTCGATGTGGATCCCGGCGGCGTCGAGGTCCGGCTTCAGCGACTCGATGAAGGCAGCCGCGTGCCGGTCCTGCAGCTCGTGCGCCTTCCGCGCGATGTCCCGCAGGACGTCGCTCGGCGCGCGGCCGACGTTGGTCGGGACCGCGATGCCGGTGTCGATGCGACGCTTGAGCCCCGCGACGCGCACCATGAAGAACTCGTCGAGGTTGGACGCGAAGATCGCCAGGAAGTTGGCACGCTCGAGCAGTGGCTGCGTGCGGTCCTCGCCCAGTTCGAGCACGCGCTGGTTGAAGCGCAGCCAGCTCAGCTCGCGGTCGAAGTAGCGGTCCGACGGCAGCGACTCGTGCTCGATCTCGACGACCTCGTCGAAGTCGTCGAGGTCGGGAGCGACGGATTCGCCGTCGAGCTGCGGTTCGGTGTCCATGTCGACATCCTGCCACCAGCCCCCTCTGCTCGGAGGAGCACGGGTGACCGCTGGGGAGAGCGCGCGTGAACGACCAGCCTGTGCAGGAGTGTCACCGACGAGCGCGAACGTGCCCCTCGGACTGGGGAGGAAACGTCACGATATACGGACGGTGACATTGTCGGGCTCCGCGGGTATGGTGGGCGGCGTTCAGGCCTCCGGGGGGATTCCACTGCGCGGGGGTGCAGGTACGAAGAGAATGAGGTTGACCATGTCGCGTGTCCTTTCCACCGAGCAGGCGAAGACCGCCATCCGCCAGATCCAGTCCATCGTGAACGGCGGGTTCACGGACCAGATCTCGCAGCTCGACGCCCAGGGGCGCATCCTGTCCGACTCGAACGTGTGGGACGGCCCGCTCGCCTCGACCTTCCGTGGGTCGACCTGGCCCGAGACCAAGGCGGCCCTCGACAAGGCGAAGACCGAGCTCGAGCAGCTCCGCACGCAGCTCGACAAGATCTCGCAGGACATCTTCACCGCGGGTGGCGGCGCGTAAGCACCCACCCCACACCCGGTCCACCGTCTCGTCTCGGTGGGCCGGGTGTTCGCGGTCGGGGGGCCGACCGCACCACAGCACGACGCGTGCAACTCGCGCGACCAGCACGATCAGCACCACCAGTACGTCCAGCACCAGCTCCGGGGGGAACGACCATGGCCCAGATCCACGCCAACATGGATCCGATCGAGTTCGACGACGCGACGGCCGATGCGTTGCAGAGCGCGATGAAGTCCGCGGCGGGGGCGATCGACGGCCAGCGCGGTTCCCGTCGCTCGTACGTCTCGACCGCGTCGCAGGAGTTCCGCGGCCGCTTCGCCCAGCTGTTCTCGTCGAACGCCGATGTGGCCGACTCGGACGCCGACCGGATCGCGACGGCGCTGGAGAAGGTCGCCGGCTGGGTCGGCCAGATGAAGGAAGCCGCGGCGAAGGAGCGGGACAACCGCAGGCGCGCTCGCGAGTGGCAGGAGCGCGAGGACGAGCGGAACGGCTTGCAGGACTTCTGGAACGACACCTTCCACTACGACCCGATGCCGGACATCAAGAACGACGCGCCGCCGACCTTCGAGGAACCGGACGTGCGCGCGCGGCCCCGTGAGACGCCGAACCCGGGTTCCGGTGGGGGCGGAGGCGGCGGGACGTCGTCGGCGCGTCCGAGCGACCTCCGCTCCTTCGCGACCGGTTCGGTGTCGCTGGACAGCGCCCTCGAAGGACGACCAGCCGCGTTGCGGGGGAAGCTCACCGACTTCGCCGCCAAGTGCTCGTGGGGCCACATCGACGCTGACAGCGTCGTCACCGCCTTCGAGCAGTGGCTCGACGCGAACGCCCAGGACGCGAAGTGGGCCACCACCATCGCGGATGCCTTCACCGCGGCCGGCGGCGAGGGCAACGTATCGACGGTCGCGGACTCCGCGCTCGCCGCGGCCCTCGCAGCCGCCGGTGTCTCCGAGACCCGCCAGGACCTGCAGTTCGAGCCGCCGTCGGCGTACGGCGCCCAGCCCACGACGGGCTTCTCGATGGACCCGGTCAACACCACGACCGGCAACTTCCTCGAACCGGAGCTCGACCTCGGGTTCACCGGTGCCTCGGCCTCGCTCGAGGTCACCCGCATGTACAACTCCCTCGACGAGCACGTCGGGCTCTTCGGCCCGGGTTGGTCGTCGATCCTCGAGACGCGTCTGCTCCTCGACGACGAGGGGGCGACCTTCGTCGGCGCCGATGGCCGACAGATCCGCTTCCCGCGCTCCGGCGAGGGCTGGGACCGCGGTGTCGGCGAGAACCGCTGGCTCGCCGCCGAGGGCGACCTGCTCGTCGTGCGCGACAACGCCGGGGTCCGGATCGACTTCACCCCGTCCGGTCTCTGGACCGGACAGCGCGGCGGGGTCGGGACGGCGGTCCGGGTTGTCCGCGACACCGAGGACCTGGTCGTCCGGCTCGAGCACGAACGCGGCCGCTGGGTCGAGATCGAGCACGTCGACGGACGCGTCGCGGTCCTCCGGGCTTCCGACGGTCGGCGGGTCGAGTACGGGTACGACGACCGCGGGCGACTCGTCAGCGTGACCGACCCCGTCGGTACCCGCCGCTACGGGTGGAACGACGACGACCTCGTCGTCACCGTGACATCGGCTGCCGGGGTCGTCGAGGTCGACAACACCTACGACGACCAGCGCCGTGTGGTCGAACAGGTCAGCCCGCACGGCCGAGCGGTGCGCTTCGCCTACCTGCCCGGTCGCGTCACGGTCGTGTCCGACCACGACGGCTCGCGCGCGAACTCCTACATCGCCGATGCCAAGGGTCGGCTCGTCGGGGTCATCGACTCCGACGACCGGCGACAGTCGATGAGCTACGACCGACACGGCAACCTGGTGTCGGCCACCGAGCGGGACGGCTCCGTCACCGTGCACGCCTACGACGACCGCGGTCGGAAGACCCGGACGGTGACCCCCTCCGGCGGTGACATCACCTACGGCTACGACGACCAGGACCGGGTGACCACCGTCGTCACCGAGGTCGGGGCGGTCGTGTCCTACGAGTACCGCGGCGACGACCGCGACCCGTCCGTCATCGTCGATCCGGTCGGTGGCCGCACCGAGCTCACGTGGACGCACGGCGTCCTCACGCACGTGGTCGACCCGACCGGAGTCGTCCTCGACCTCGAGCACGACGACTTCGGCGAGCTCGTGGCGACCACGAACGCGGTCGGGGACACCGCCCGGATCGAGCGTGACGCTGCCGGTCGTCCGGTCGCCGCGGTCAGCCCGTCCGGCGCACGGACCGAGTACCGCTGGGACGCGGCGGGGCTCCTCGTCGAGCGCCGGGACGCCGACGGTGCCGTCTGGCGGTACGAGCACACGGCCGGTGGGCGCGTCGCATCGATCACCGATCCACTCGGTGCCCGCACCACCTTCGAGTACGCGGCGAGCGGCGAGCTGGCGACCACCGTCGACCCCCTGGGTCGGCGGGTCACGCGGACGTTCGACGACCAGGGGAACGTCGCCGCGCTCGCCCTGCCGGGTGACGCGGTCTGGACGTTCGCGCACGACGGGTTGTCGCGCCTCCAGGCCGTCACCGACCCGACGGGCGCGACCTGGCGACACGAGTACGACGCCAACGGCGGCCTCGCCGCCACCGTCGACCCGACCGGCGTGCGGCAGGAGGTCGCGCGGGACGTCGCGACCGGCGTCGCGACCCTGCGCGATGCGTTCTCCGCCACCACGTTCCGTTTCGACGAGTTCGGGCGACCCGTCGAGCAGACGAGTGACGAGACCGGATCCGAGCTGGTGACGTACGACGCAGCCGGACGGCCCGTCGAGCTCGTCGACGGCGAAGGCGGCCTGACGCGCATCGAGCGCGACCTTGGTGGGCGGGTGACCGCGATCGTCAGCCCGTCCGGCGCCCGCTCGACCTACGAGTACGACGCGTGCGGGCGGCCGTCCGCGGCCGCCGACGCCACGGGAGCGCGGACGACGCTCACCTACGACGTGGATTCCCGCGTCGTCGCCCGGACACTGCCCACCGGCGAGGTCGAGGAGACCACCTACGACGCCGTCGGCCGCGTGGTCGCGCAGACGACGGCGGGATCCGGCACGAGCCGGTACCGCTACGACCGGGCCGGGAGGCTCGTCTCCAGTCACGACGCACGCTTCGGTCACCGACGGTTCCGCTACGACGCTGCAGGGCAGCTGGTCGAGGCCGTCGACGGGCTCGGGGGCACCACCCGCTTCGCCTACGACGAGCGGGGCCGGCTCACCGAGGTCACGGACCCCGCCGGCGGGGTCACGCGGCGCCGGTACGACGGGGCGGACCGCGTGGTCGCGGCCGTCGACCCGCTCGGTCGCGAGACGACGGCGCGGTACGACGCAGCCGGTCGCCAGGTGGAGCAGACCGACCCCGAGGGCCGGACCACCAGCTGGACCTTCGACGCCACCGGCCGCGCGACCGAGGTCCTGGTCGACGGTCGGCTGGTGAGCGAGACCCGACGCGACGCCGTCGACCGCACCATCGTCGTCACCGACCACACCCGTGGTGCGGGCCGGACGGTCGACCACGAGCTCGAGTACGACCGCCGCGGGCTCCTCGTCCGACGGAGCCGGGGTGGACGTTCCGTGCGGTGGGAGTACGACGCCGACGGCAACCGGACTGCGCGAACCGATGCCACGGGTACACGGACCGAGTGGCGCCGTGATGCAGTGGGCCGCGCCGTCGCCGTCGAGCGACAGGGGCTCGCCGCGGCGACCTTCGCCTACGACGCAGCCGGGCGGATCGTCCAGGCGTCCACCGGCGACGTCGTCCAGTCGTGGTCGTACGAGCGGGGTGCGCTGGTCGCCCACACGACGACGACGCCCGATGGCGCGATGGTCACGCGCATCGAACGCGACGACCAGGGCCGGATCGTCGCGCTCGACGGTCCGGGCGGTCGTGTCGAGTACGCGTACGACGACGCCGGGCAGCTCGTCCGTGCCGGGAGCTCCGCGTGGGAGTACGGCGACGGTGGGCGGCTGCTGCGCGAGGTCGTCGACGGTGCTGCGACGACGTTCGAGTACGACGCTGCCGGGCAGCTCACGGCCTCCGTCCGAGGCGAGGAGCGGACGGAGTACCTGTACGACGGGCTCGGTCGACGGATCCGTCGTACCCAGCCCGACGGGTCGACCGAGGAGTACGCCTGGTCCGACCTCGGGTCGCTGACCGCCGTCGTGTCGCGGGACCGTTCGTACGGTGAGACCGGTCGGGCCGAGGTGTGGACCGACGTGCTCGGAGAGCTCGCGGAGGTCGGCGGCGCCGAGGTGTGGTGGGACTCCGCCGCGCCGCTGCCCGCGATGGTGTCGATCGGCGGGGAGAGCGTGCTCGACCTGCCGGGCGGCGCGGTCGCCGTGGGTGATGCCTGGTCGATCGCAGGCTGGCGGAGCGCTCGTTCCACGGACCCTTCGGACCCGTGGGCGGTGCTCGCATCGGTCCAGGGAGCGGCGCTACCCACCGGCGTCTCGCTCACCGCTGACGGCGGGCTGTCGATCGCGGGGCTGGAGTGGCTCGGGGCGCGCGTGTACGACCCGGCGGCGCGGGGCTTCCTGTCGACGGACCCGTTGGCGCCCGTGCTCGGTGCGGCGTGGTCGGCGAACCCGTACTCGTACGCCGGGAACGATCCGATGCACGCGATCGACCCCCTGGGGCTCCGACCGGCGACGGATGAGGACCTGGCGGCGTACCGGGATGCGAACCAGGGCGTCATCGGCGCAGTCCGGAACTGGGCTGACGAGAACTCCGAGCTGATCTCGAACATCGCCATCGGTGTCGGCGTCGTCCTGGCGGTCGGGGCTATGTTCACCCCTCTGGGACCCGTTGTTGCGCTCGCTGTCGCAGCAGGTTCTGGAGCAGCGTTGGCCGGAGGTTTCTCCATCAAGAAGAATCGAGGCCCAGACGGGCGCGTCGACTGGGGCAAGGTTGGTCAGGACACACTCGTCGGCGCAGCGGCCGGTGCCGCCGGTGGCGGCGCGGCGATAGGTCTCGCGAAGGCCGCGCCGGCCGCTTCGCTCGCGCTCGGGTCAGGCGCCAGGGGTGTGGCGTCTCAGGCGTTCTCGTCCGCAGGCCGTGGCGCAATTGCGTCTGGAACGTCAGGCGCTGTCAACAACGTCGGGGACTACTACTTCAACGACGAGATCAAGGACAAGAACCCGCTCGGGTACGCAACGGCAGCCGCGACAGGATTCGGCACCGGAGCAGCCTCCAGCATCGCTACAGGGCGTCTCTCAGGATCACTCGTCAACAGCTTCGGGATCACGTCCACGGTCGGAAGAGAGATAGCAGGCAACGCCGTCTCGAGCGGCGTCGGCGTCGTGTCGTCCGAGGTGAACGAAGCGATCCGGCCTGGCGGAGACCCCTCGCTCGGAAACATCATCCAGACCTTCACGACCGGCGCGGCGCAGGGTGGTGACGGCCCGACTGTCGGGGTCCATCGGAGATGGTGAGAGGCGGGAGGTACGGTGTTCGCATGACCGGGAAGTCGTCCACTGCGGCGAGGAAGAAGCGTCCCGTCGTCGGGATCGCCATAGTATTGCTGCTGTTCGTTGTTCCAGGGCTGCTCTTCTTTGTGATACCCGTCGGGATCACGGCGTACGACGACTCGCATCGGATGTCGATCACGTGCACCGTCCGTAGCGCCGTCACTGGAACGGAATCGAGCGGCTCATTCAAGGGGGGCGGTGCGTCGGGGCCCCAGGTCGTTGTCGTGACCGAGCAGTGTGGCAAGATCCTGCTCCAAGACGGCATCAATTCCTCGAACGCGGATGCCGTCGCGAAGAGAGTATCGACTGCGGACCGTGTCCGTTTCACTGTTGGCGACGCGGCATACCGACTTCGCGCTCAACTTGCAATTTTCGGCGTGTCACCCACTGGCTACAGCTTCGAGGTCGTGAGTGCCAGTTGATCCACACGGGAAGCCCAGCGGTCCGTGATGAAGAAAGCTGCGCCGACCGGGCCTGACGGGGGCGACTGCGAGCCGATAAGAGTGCTGAGCGAATGAGTCCATCAGCAGCGCGATGCATCGTCGGATCTGCGGATCAACCATCCGGGTCAACGAGGCTGGCTCCCCGCGTGCAAGGGAATCGCGCCACCACGTCTGCGTGCGTTTTCCTGTCGGGAGCCGGAGAGGTGAGACAGGCTCGAGTCCCGCAGTGCTCCACGTGGTGAGGAGCACTTCATGTCCAACTCCTCGGTGTGCTGCTGTAGAGATGTTGGACCCTGACGGCGACCGTGGAGGCGAACTCCTTCAAGACGGTATCAACGGCATGATCGACGGCTCGATCGGTTCTACGAAGCCTAAACACTGACGCGGTTCGGCCAGGCGCGCAAGCGTCATCGATGCAAGGAGTCAGAGTCGATGCGGAAAGAGCGCTCGATGCGGTCGAGAAGAATCATTTTCTCCTCATGGCTGATCGGGATGGTGTTGATATTCACCGCGATTTTTGTCGCGCCGGTGACGCTGAAGGCATATGACGCCGCTCACCCGCTCGTGGTGGAATGCCGCATCATCGCGGCGACTGCGGGTGACGGATCATCGAGATCTGTGCGCGGTATTGGTGCATCGTTCAATCAGGTGCGCCTTGATTCTTCAGACTGCGGCGTCCTGTTCATACGCAGAGGGGTGTCGGCAAACAATGCTTCACAAATTGCAGCGGAGTTTCAGGATGGTCGCCGTTACGAGTTGCAGTTCGGTGCCGCTTCGTACCGTTTCCGCGATTCGCTTCGAACCTTGCACCAGGCGGTCGAGGTTCAGCGCTTAGATTAGCGAGAGCTTCTGAGTGCCCGCGTGCAGGCTTGTTTCAAGCGCCGGGAGTCAGCTGAGAGATGGCAGTGTACGAGATTACTTGCGGTGGTGCTCTTCTTCGGGCGGCAAATGAGCTGCTGACATGAGGGTCGAGCAGAGAACGCCGGGCGCTCGGAGTGCGTAGCGGCAGGCGCCGGGTCCTGAGTGCATGAGTGAGGTGCAAGGATGAACGATGCTCGCCGGGGAGTGGTCCAGAGGCGGGTCAAGGTGTTCGCCGTGCTTGCGCTTATCGTGTTTGGGCCTCTCGCCCTCCTGATCGGAGGGCCGTTGGCTCTTGTTGCTTATGACAAGTCGCACCTCATCTCCATTGATTGCACGGTCACGAGTGCAGAGTCAGCTGTTGGCTCTACGCGTTCGTCGAAGGGAATCGGCAGTTCCATGAACCAGGTCTTCATCAAGACGAACTGCGGAGAGTTTGTTCTCGGCGCCGGCGTGACTACTGTCAACCGCGCTGAGATAGCAAACGAGCTTGATCGCGGAGGCCGTTACGAATTTGATATCGGCGGAGGGTCCTGGAGGTTGCGGAGCTTCCTCGAAGCCGTCAGCATCGCTCGCGTGGTGTACGGCTACGAGCCTGTCGGGGGCAGCTGAGCGCCTTCAGCTGCTGTTCCTCGACCGGACCTTCGGCAGTTCGCGGGTACTCGGCGGGCCGATCGGCAGCGTCGAGTGAGATTCATGGACCGTGATCAATTGCTGCGGACGAAGGGATGAAGGCTGGGTGGAGCAGCGATGCAGAGCCTGTGGATCGCGGGGTTGAAGAGGGAGAACGGCGTGAGGGATCGTCGTGCGGAACATACGATTCGTGAGACCGACAGTGGTCCGGTAGCCGGAATGGCGAATTAAGAGCGAGGGGTGTGTGTCGCACAGCAGGCTGAACCGTGGCCACTTCTCACCGAGCCGGCTGTCGGTCGTCAGGGGGCGACTCGTCTTGGCGGCGGCAGTCCTGGTCCTACTCGCGGTGGCGACCTTCTTCTTCGTCGGGCGGCAATCGATCGAGGAATACGACGAGGATCACCGGATCACCTTTGACTGCGTGATCTCGAACGCGAAAGCCTCCACAGTTTCTACGCACTCCGGCCGTGGTGTGGGTTCGTACACCGAGCAGGTGGACCTCCACACGTCCAACTGTGGGCATCTCGTGATCCGGGACGGCGTCACGAGTGAGAACAGTGCCGCTGTCGCATCGACCTTCGAGAGGGGCAAGAGGTACCGGATCACCTTGGGTGAGGCCTCGCTGAGTCTGCGTGCACCATTGTCCGTGCTCGGGGCGGTGCCAGAGGTTCGGGGATGGGAGCGAGGATGAGAAGAGAACGGGTCAGTAAGGCGCAGGTGAGGCGCGCGTCGGGGGCGAAGCGAGGGAACCGATTCGTCTTCGGGATGCTCGGGGTGATCGTCCTCGGAGTCGCTGGACTCCTGGCAGCAGGGGAGGCGTTCAGGCACTACGACCGGGAGCACCCCATCTGGGTGACCTGCGTCGTCGAATCGGCGTCTCCCGCTACGGGTGGATCGACGTCAGGACGTGGAATCGGGGCCACGTACGATCAGGTCGAGATCGCCACTGATGACTGTGGACCACTCGTGCTGCGCCGGGGCGTCGACGAGGCCAACAAGGAGCGTCTGGCTGCAAGCTTCAAGCGAGGCACTGGTCACCGGTTCGCGGTGGGCGCTGCTTCCTACCGGTGGCGTTCGGTGCTGCACTTCTTCCGGACCCCGGTGATCGTATCGGATTCGGCACCACTGCCCGAAGAGGGTCGAGGTTGACAGACAGACAGGTGCTACGCGGACGAGTCTTCGCCGCGCTGCTGCTCGTGGTCTTTCGGCGGAGTCGAACAGCGACTCCTCTGTGCTCGTCGCGAGGCGTCGGAGCCTCGACGCTGGGGATCGCCGTGGTGCTGACGCGGTTGACCGTGCCGGGACGGGAGCAGGGTCGGAGCCACCCCAGCCTGATACGTTGGATGCAGGCGCCGGCCCTGCTGGCGCCTGACATCGAGTACCGCGCACAGGGGGCGCCGGCGCTCGAGGGGGCGTGTGAGACCGGCCGCGTGTCGGCTGGAGCACGGAACTTCGGGGACGTCCGGCGCGCGAGTGCTGACCGCGAAGGACCATCATGACGACGCCGAACAACGGGCAGCCCGGCGACTGGCAGCCGAACAACGGGCAGCCGGACCAGCAGGCGCCCGGCTTCCAGCAGCCGAACCAGCAGGCGCCCGGCTTCGGCCAGCCGAACGGGCAGCAGATGCCCGGCTTCCAGCAGCCGGGCCAGCAGGCGCCCGGGTACCAGCAGCAGCCTTACGCCGGCGCGAGCGGGAGCGTTCCCCCCTGGCAGCCGCCGACCCCGGAGAAGAAGGGGAAGAACGTCGCACTCCGGATCCTCATCCCGGTCGTCGCCGTCATCGCCGCGGTGGGTGCGTCGCTGGGCGTCCGCGCGTTCTTCAACGCCACCGCCGAGCCCTCGCCGTCGGCCCTCGCGACCGAGGCGGCGAAGCAGGTCAACGAGAACTACACCTTCCCGCTCGAGCTCGACGAGGTGACCCGCTGGGACGGCGTGACGGCCGACGGTGCGCAGCTCGAGTACGCCTACACGATCGACTCCTCGGTCGATCCGGCGAGCCTGACCGCGGCGGACCTCAAGTCGTCGGTCGTGTCGAACGTCTGCCAGAAGAAGGAGTCGCGTGACCTGCTGTCGAAGGCGATCGTGATGCGGTACTCGTACGTCTTCGACGGCACGGACCGCACGATCGACTTCTCGGTCACCAGCGCCGACTGCTGACCCCGGGCGGGGGCTGAGGAGCGGTGACTCCTGCACGTCGGGTCTTCCACGCGCTCCTCGCGGCGGTGGCGCTGGCCAGCAGCGGGCTGATCGAACTCGGGCACTTCGGCGTCCAGGGCTGGGCGTTCGCCGTCGTCACCGTCCTCGGACTCGGCTACGGTGCGGCGCTCGTGCGCGTCGGCGCAGCGGGTTGCCTCGTACCGACGGTGCTGTTCCTCGGGAGCTTCGTCGTGCTCGTCGTCCTCGTCGACCACGCGTCGGACTGGGGGCCGCTGCAGTACGGGTGGCTGCCCGCGGTGCTCGTCGGGGCGCTCCTCGCTCGGGTGCTGTTCCCGGACGTCGGGGCGAGGCGGCGCAAGGAGACGGCGGGCCGCGGGCTGCGCACGGCGGGTGGGGAGTGGCTGCGTGAGCTCGGCCCGTTCATGCTGTGCGCGGGCGCGTTCTGCGCCGCCGCGCTGGGGGCGATCCTGCACGGCGAGGGCGACGAGGCACTGCGCTACGACGACGCACTCCGGCGGACCGGTGTGGTCGTCACCGGTGAGGTCGTGCACGTCGAGCGTGTGCACGTCACCGGGTACAAAGGGCGAGGACACAGCGAGTACACGCCGGTGACGCGGCAACGGTACGAGGGTGTGGAGTACGAGACGACGCTCGACGAGTACACGGTGTCGAGCGATCCAAATTTCTACCGGGTCGGACAGCGCCTGCAGATCATGGTCGACCCGGACGATCCGACGACCGCCGGCGTCCGGTCCGAGGAGCTGCACGGGATGTTCGCGCGGAACGTCGACGACGGTCGCAACTACGCATTCACCGCGCTGCCGCTGCTGGCTGTGGGCGCACCGCTCCTCGCGGTGCAGACGGTCGAGGGCATCATCCGGAGGATCCGCACCAGGCACACGCGGCGGTGGGCGAGAGCCAGGCGCCAGGTGCTCGCCGCTCGACGGCGCGCTCGCCGTCTGGCCACCGGTGTCGCGTCAGCCCACCGCGCTGGATCGTTCCCGCCACGCACCCCGACCGAGTGAGCCCGCGACCGCCACCGGAGCAGCACGCGACAGCACGAGGCGACCGCCCGACGGAGCGGGCCGTCCGTCGGACCGGCACCGCGCCTCCAGGCCGGGTCGTGCGGGCCTCCAGGCCGGGTCGTGCGGGATCAGCCGCCGACGGTCAGCGCGGGAGCCCGCTCACCCACGCGCGGAACGTGACGGCATCGCTGTCACGGAGGACGACTGCCGGTGCGTCCTGCGCGTCGTACAGGAGCGCAAGACTCTCCGGCGGCAGACCGGCCAGCTGCCGACCCCCGAGCGACGTCGGGGCGACGAGCGCAGGGCTGGCGAGGAACGCGAGGGGCTGCGAGTCGGACTCGACGACCCCTGTCCTGCCGTCGATGAGAGCGCGGACCTCTCCGGGTTGCAGCGCGACGACGTCGCCGCCGACGAACAGTCGGATGACCGGACGCGGGCGACCGCCGGGACCGAGCGGGACGGTGGTCCAGTCGGCGCTGCACGCGACACCGCGCCAGGGCGGGATCGAGACGCCGTTCGGTCCGAGCGCTGCCGGGGCCGTCGCGCGGGGACGGACGACGCGCTCCTGCAGGTACGCCTCGAGCTCCGCGTAGCCGCGGGCCAGGCCCATCACGGAGAAGAGTCGCTTGCCGGTCACGTCACGTGCCTGCAAGCCGCCGTACTGGTTGGCGATCGGCAGCACCGCAGCGATCTCGCCGAGGTCGACGCGGCGCTCCTGGTGGAGGCCCTGACGGACCAGCAGGTGGTCCTCCATGGCGAGCACCCGTGTCCGGCGCATCGAACGGGACAGCACGATGCCCCCGATGCCGGCCAACAGGAGGACGATCGCCACGACGACGAGGCTGGGTTCGACACCGGTCGAGATCGTCGTGGCGGCGCCGAGCGACAGCAGGGCTCCGACGACGACGAAGACGATCGCCACCAGCCGGATGAGCACCCACTGGAAGGTCCGCAGGCGCACGGTGACGAGCGCGCCGCCCTCGCTCGGCAGCGTCTCCCCACGCTCGCGCCGGCGACGGTCGCTGTGCTTGGTCGCCGCCGTCACGGATCTCGTGATGACGAACGCCGCCACCATCGCGATGCCCACGGACGTGATCGTGATCCACATGTGTCGTCCCCCTCGTGCTGCGGCCCCTGGACCGAGTGGTCGACCGCCATGTGCGGAGGTCGACCACTCGATCATGCATCCCCGACCACCAGGTCGTGTTCGGCGATCCCCCCAGGGTGCGGTGTGCAGAGTATCAATTCCACGGGGGCCTGCAAGTTCGTATGTCGCCGCCCTGTGGCTCGAACGGGGGTGACGGCGACCTGTGGAGAACGGAACCTCACGGTATTTCAGCGGCTAGGATCGACCACGCAGTCGATTCTTGAGGGGGACGATCGTGATGTTGACGCGCGCCGGGGGGACCGGGACTCGGCAGGGGAGCCGCATCGCTGGAGTGGTGGCCGTCACGGGTGCACTCGCGCTGGTGCTCTCCGGCTGCACCGCCGACCAGGACCAGGTGACGGATCCGTCACGTGTGCTGCAGACCGTGGACACGACGCTCACCACGAACGGTGCGGTGAACGCGATCTCGGACACGACGATCTCGGTCGCCGGCAAGCGCTCGTCGTCGAAGACCGTCGACCACGACGTGAAGGACGCGGCCGGAGACCTGCCGCTCCGGATCACCACCCAGTACACGACCGACAAGCGCTCGGGGACCGACCTCGCCGACCTCGACGGGTACTCCGGTCGCGTCGAGATCGACGTGACCGTCGAGAACCTCACGGTCCGGTCGCAGGGCCTCACCTACGACGTCGCGGGAGCCTCCCGTTCGACCCCGGCGCTGGTCGGCGCACCGTTCAGCGTCGCCGCCTCGGCCGTGCTCGACGGGGTCGCTCCGGATCGCATCGTGACCGAGTCGGTCGACGGCGGCGCCGCCACCGACGGCGTCGTGAGCACGAACGCCTCCGGCGACGCGGTCGTCCAGTGGGGCCGGCTGCTGGCGCCGCCGACGTCGGGAGCGAGCAGCACGCTGCACCTCGTCGCCGACGTCCGCGACTTCTCGACGCCCGCGATCGACGTCGCGGCGCAGCCCGGACTGACGACGGACCTGTCGACCAGCGGCGTGATGAACGGGGCGTTCGGCTCCGAGACGGACTCCGAGCTCGCGCTGCAACGCCGGACGATCGACCTCATCGCGCAGGTGAACGAGGTGCTCGCCCGTGCCGGCGGCACCATCACCGAGGTCCGCACGAACCTCGAGTCGACGTCCGAGACCCTTGGTGTGCGGACGGCTGAGCGGCTGCAGGAGAGCAGTGCTTCGCTCGCGAGCACGATGCAGTCGCTGTCGGGCGAGCTCGGTTCGCTGAACGGGGACCTCGGCTCGACCGTGCAGGCGACGCAGTCGACGGTGCTGCAGCAGCTGCAGCAGACCACGGGCAGCCTCGATGCCCTGCTCGGTGACACCTCGGCGTCCGCTCCGGCGCCGGTGCTCGACGGCGAGGGCTGTGCCGCGGTCCCGCAGACGGGCACGGCGGGTTCGAGCGTCTACGGGAACCTGCTGCGCGTGTCCGCGCAGCTCGAGGGCTACGCCGAGGCGAGCGAGGCGTGCAAGCAGCAGGTCAGCGCGCAGCTCGCGTCGTCCGTCGGACCGGCTTCGCCGTCCGCCGAGGCGTGCGCCGCCCTGGAGGCCCGTGGTTCGTTGACCTGCGCGCTCTGGGAATCGTCGGCTGCGGTCAACAGCTCGCTGATCGGCTTGGTCAGCAAGGGGCAGCAGCTCGCCGACGGGTTGAACCCGAACCTCGCGGACACCGCGATCGAGCAGTCCGACGCACTGAACGCGCAACTGCAGGAGATCGCCGGGGAACTCGACGCCCTCGGCAGCGACCAAGACGGCTCCATCGAGCAGGCACTGACGGCGCTGGACGCTCTGGTCACGACCAGCGAGCAGTCGGTACGCCCGGTGCAGGAGGCCGTCGCGAACGTTCGGGGCCGTGCCCAGACTGCGCGCGGACAGCTCGGCACCCTGGACTCCCGCTTCGACGGCTCGATGCAGGCACAGAACCGTGCGCTCGCCGACCGCCTGTGCCAGCTCGCGCAGCCGGGTCTGCTCAGCGATCCCGAACTCGACCAGGACGAGGTGGACACGCTCCGCGGGTACCTCACCGCGACACCGTGCCCGGGGACGGACCAGCCGGAGGGGACGACCCTCCGGCCCGGACTCGGCTTCAGCACCCCGATGGACCAGCGCCTCGACGCGCAGGCCACCGCGTGGGACGCGCTCATCGCCGAGACCGACCCGCGGGCGACGACCGGTGTCGGCGCTGCCGTGAACCAGCTCGCCACCGCCGTGGCTGCGCTGCGTCAGGGCGTCCAGGACGTGCGCACCGCGGTGCAACAGGACGGTGGGTCGGTCGAGGGATCGGTGCAACAGCTCGAGGGGCTCCTCGACGGAGCCGCGAAGTCCGGCGCGGACGTCAACGGTCAGCTGCAGCAGGTGCGCGACCAGCAGAAGAAGCTGCAGGACGCCGTGCGCGAGGCCTTCCAGCAGGCGTCGGACGACTCGGGCAAGCAGGTGCAGGCCCTCATCGACGACCAGGTGCGCAAGGTCAGCGAGACCGCCGGCACGAGCCGCGAGGCCGTCGTCGAGGCGTTCGACAAGTCGATCGCCGGCCTCCGCACCACCTCGGGCGAGGTCACGAGCGACTCGAAGGGCACCATCGACGAGCAGAAGGGTGCGCTCCGTGAACAGAGCAGCAGCCTCGCCTCGGCGGTGGACGCGCAGACCGCCGCGAGTCTGCAGCGCATCGACGCGAGCACCAGCGCCTCGGTGCGCGACGTCGAGGGCGCGAGCACGCTGCTCACCGGCGACCTCAACCGCGTGATGCTCGACCTCGGTGACCGCAAGGTCAACGGCTCCGGCATCCTCGGCGCGATGGCCACGAGCGCGGCGAAGTCCGACTCCGCCGACTACCAGCTCGCCCTCGCGTCGCAGAACGCCTCCGGCTACGCCAACGTCCGGGCCGAGGACGTCGCCGGCATCCTCCTGCAGCAGGAGCAGTTCCGTGCCTCGCTCGACCGGGCCGCGAAGCTCCCCGCCTTCCGTCTCGACGTGCCGTCCAGCGCGACGTCGACGACGCTCTACGCCTTCCGGATCGGAGCCGAGCGATGAGCCACGTGCAGGACCAGCCGACCGAGGCGACTGCTGACGAGCAGGGTGCAGACGACCCGACCACGACCGATGCTGCCCGGACCCGGAAGCGTCGGCGGACCGCGATCATCGTCGCGGTGGCCGTCCTCGTCGTCGCGGCCGTCGTCACCGCGGTGCTCGCGGTGCGCGTCTCGGCGTCGACCCCGGCCGAGGCGGTCTCCGCGACGGCCCCGGTGCCGATCACCGTCGCTCACGTCCCCGACGGCACGAAGATCGGCGTCGTGGTCACGCTCGGCGACGGTGAGGGCGCGCAGTGGGACGACGCCGCGCAGGGCGCCCTCGTGGCGCAGCGTCGCCTGGAGCTCGGCGGCACCGACGTGCAGCTCGTGACGAAGAACGACGGCGGGTCGGCCGACGGCGCCCGGAAGGCCGTCGAAGCACTTGCGGCCGACGGCGTCTCGGGCATCGTGGTGGCGACGTCCGGCGACCACGTCCGTGGTGCCTACACCGCGGCGGCCGACGCCGGCATCCCGGTCGTCGCGCCCTACGCGGCCGGCGGTGACGACGCCTGGTCGACCGCGCCGTCGACGGAGTCCGTCGCTGCGGCACTGCAGGACGCGCTCGGTGACGTTGCGTCGCCGCTGCTCGTGGACCTGGGCGGCGGGGCGCCGTCCGGCGTCCGGTTCGCCCACGTCCTCGATGCGACGAGCGCACCCGACCTCGGCGCGCTCGCCACGACGATCGCGCAGCGCACCGGCGCAGCGGCGGGCTCCACCGACGCCGCGACGACCGACGGCCAGGAGGGAACCGTGCAGGCCGGCACCACGCAGACCGGCACCACGCAGGACGGCGCCCAACAGGCGGCTCCGGACTCCGACGCCGTCGTCGTCAGCGGTCCGGCCGGTCGACAGGGTGCCCTCGTCGCAGCACTCCAGGAGGCGAACGTCACCGCTCCGGTCGTCCTGACCCCCGAGGCCACCAGTCCTGCCTTCGCGGCGGCGCTCGCCCAGGCGGGCGGCAGCCTCAGCGGCACGTTCCGCACCGTCGGTGTCGAGACCGACGACGCCCGCGCCCTGTCCTCGAACGCCGAGGGTCGTGCCATGTCGGCGTTCCTCGGCGGCGTCCGGGTGCTGGCGGACGACGCGGACGCGAAGAACCTGACCGGCGACCGGTCGTTCGCCTCGGTGGCGACCGTGGCCGACGCCCGCAGCCACGACGCCGTCGTCGCCCTGGTGACCGCCGTCGGGTCGGCCCGGAGCACGGACGTGAGCAAGGTCTCCGACGCGCTGGCGGGGCTCGACCTGGGCGCCGACGACGGCCTCGCCGGTCCGGCACTCGACTTCGGCGCGCGGCAGGCCCTCGGCGACCGTGCCGGTGTGCTCGCCGCCTCCGCACAGGGCCTCGGGCTGCGACCCGCGACCGCGGACGACGGCGCGACACCTGCGCTCGTCTGGTTCTCCGACTCGACCGACTGACGCCGTCCCGCCGCACCGCCGCACCGCCGCCGCACCACCCGCACCACCCGCACCGCCGCACCACCCCGAGGGAGGACCGCCCATGCGCCTGCTGATCGAGCTCGACGACCGCCGCGAGACGATCGAGGCCGACGGGTGGGCGGAGTCCTCCACGCTGGGGGACCTCGTGGCGGCGTCGCTCGGCACCCCGCTCGACCCCGGGACACCCCTGGCGGTCGACGGCCACCGGACGAGCTCGGACACCCCGCTGCGCGACCTCGTGCTCCTCGAGGGGTCCCGGGTCGCCCGCACCACCGAGGACCCGCCGCGCACGGTCGACGGCTGGAGCGTGACCCTGGCGGGTGGCCTCGAGGCGGGGCTCGTCGTCCCGGTGCCGCGCAGTCGTCGGCTCGTCGTCGGGCGGGCTCCGCAGGCCGACGTCGTGCTCCCCACCGAGAGCGCCTCGTGGGAGCACTGCACCGTGGAACGCGAGGACGACGGCGTCCGTGTCCGCGACTCCGGTTCCACGAACGGCACCGTGATCGCGGGGGAGCGCATCGACGACGAGGGCGTGCTGCTCACCGGCACCACGAGCGTCATCGTGGGCGGTGCGGTGCTGCTGCTCCGGCCGGAGCTCCCGGAGACGACCGTGCCTGCGGCCGGGACCCTCCCGAACCTCACCCCGGCCGCCACCGCACCCTTCAACCGGCCACCGCGGCCCGGTCGCATCACCGACACCGAGCCGGTGTCCCCGCCGACGCGCCGGGACGTCGCCCCGGCGTCGAAGTTCAGCTGGATCACGGTCGCGGCGCCGCTCGTGCTCGCGGGGGCGATGGTGCTCCTGCTCGGGGACGCCCGCTTCGCACTGTTCGCACTGCTCAGCCCCGTGACGGCGATCGGCATGTGGTTCGAGCAGAAGCACCGCCGGGCCAAGAACCTCAAGGAGGAGGAGACGCGCTTCACCGAGGCGGTCGAGACCTTCCGGGGCGAGATCACCGCTGCCGCAGCCGTCGAGGCGGCCCGCCGACAGGACCTCGTGCCCGACCCGGCGACCGTCGTCCGCCGTGCGCTCCTCCCCACCACCGACCTCTGGCAGCGCCGCTCGGACGACGACGACTTCCTCAGCCTGCACGCCGGCACCGGCGACGCGCCGTGGCGTCCCGAGGTCGACCAGCGTGCGGCGTCGTCGAAGCTCGAGGACGAGGCGAAGGCCGCGATCGCGGACAGCCGCCTCACGGCGGCGCCGGTCGTCGCCGACCTGTCGGACGCCGGCGTCGTGGGCATCGTCGGTGACCGCGACGGCGCGCTCGCCCTCGCCCGCAGTCTGCTCGCGCAGGCGAGCGTGCACTGCGGGCCGGCAGACCTGACGGTCGGCGTGTTCTGCGATGCGGGCCGCGAGGACGACTGGTCCTGGGCCTCCTGGCTGCCGCACACACGCGTCGCGGGCAGCAGTACCGGCGCCCGGTGGATGTCGGCGCAGCGCGACCAGAGCGCCGCCGTCCTGCGCGGACTGCAGGAGTCGCTCGACGAGCTCCCCACTCCGAACCTGCTGGTGGTCGTGGACTCCGACGTGCTCACGGAGGGCCGCGACGCCCCGGCGCGCAGCCTGCTCGGCCAGGGCCGGACGGTCCCCGGTGTCTCGCTGCGCCCGGGGGAACGTCGACAGCGGGTGAGCGGCATCGTCATCGCGACGAACGAGCAGCAGCTGCCGGCCGCCTGCACGTCCATCGTCACGGTCGGGGCGGACGCGGCGGCGACGGTCTACCGCCCCGAGGACCGCACGCGCGTCGAGGACGTCGTGCTCGCCGGTCTCACTCCGGCGACGGCGGAGCGCGCCGCCCGCGCCGTCGCGCACTTCGACGACCCGGAACTCACGGTTCCCGGCGCATCGCTGCCGTCGCTCGTCCGCCTGCCCGACCTGCTCACACGGAGCGCAGCACCCCATGCCGGCACCACCTCCGTCGACACCACCACCGCCGAGGGAATCCGCACCCTGTGGCAGACCAGCACGGGGACCTCGACCCCGGTCGGGTCCTCGGAGTCCGGCGTCCTCGAGATCGACCTGGTGCGCGACGGCCCCCACGGCCTGGTCGGCGGGACCACGGGTTCCGGCAAGAGCGAGTTCCTCCGCTCGTTCGTCGCCGGCCTCGCGGCCCGGAACGACCCCACCCGGCTCAACTTCCTGCTCGTCGACTTCAAGGGCGGCGCCGCCTTCGCCGCCTGCGAACGGCTGCCGCACACCATCGGCACGATCAGCAACCTCGACGAGCAGCTGGCCGACCGAGCGATCCGTGCGCTCGAGGCCGAGCTCGAGCGCCGCCAGCGGGTCTTCGCGACCGCCGGCGCCGACATCGACAACCTCGACGCCTACCTCGCGACGCGGCCGACCGAGCCGATGCCGCGCCTGCTCTTCGTCGTCGACGAGTTCGCCATGCTCGCGAAGGAGTTCCCGGACGTCCTGACCTCGCTCGTCGCGATCGCCGCCGTGGGCCGCACGCTCGGCGTGCACATGGTGCTCGCGACACAGCGCCCCGCGGGCGTCGTGAGCGAGGACATCCTCGCGAACACGAACCTCCGGGTGGCGCTCCGCGTGCAGAGCCGTGAGGACTCGACGAACGTCATCGGCGTCCCGGCCGCCGCGGGCATCGGCCGGCAGCAGACCGGCCGCGCCTACGTGAAGCTCGGGCAGGACGACATCACCCCGGTGCAGACCGCCCTGGTCACCGGCCGCGCGCGCGACGAACGGGTCGAGCAGTCGGTCTCGGTCCGTCCGACCGACGTGTTCGGCGTCCCGGCACCGGCGCCCGCACCCGGGCCGAGCGCGTCGGACGACACCGACCTCGACGTGCTCATCGAGGCGATCCGCGCCGCGAACGACGCCGCCGGGTACGCCGCACCCCGGCCCATCTGGCCCGAGGCGCTGGGAGACCGGGTCGACCTGGCGGAGGTCCCGGAACCGCCCAGCGGCAGCGGCCGCCGTCTCGTGCCCGTCGCGCTCGCCGACGACCCCGACCACCAGCGCCAGGTCGCCGGCGGCTGGGACCTCGACGAGGGCAACCTCGTCCTCATGGGCATCCCGGGCAGCGGCACGAGCACTGCCCTGTCCGCGCTCGCCCTGCGTCTCGCGCGGACGACGAGCCCGGACGACCTCGACCTCCTCGTCCTCGACATGGGTCCCGGGGACCTGGCGCCGCTCGCGCAGCTCCCGCACACGACGGCCTACGTCGGGTCCGGTGCCGGGGCGAGCGAGCTGCAGGCCCGCTTCCTCCGCCACCTGCGCGCGGACCTCGAGCGTCGGCGCGCGAGCCCCGGCGGGCGTCAGGCCGTCGTGCTGATCGACGGCCTCGCGGCGCTCCGCGACGAGTACCAGGACTTCGAGGGCCAGCAGCTGTTGGACGCCCTGTACCGCGTGTACGCGGAAGGGCCGGCGCTCGGCATCTCGTTCGCGGTCTCCACGACCCGCGCGAAGGCCGTGCCGTCGGCGATGGACGAGGTCACCACCCAGAAGTGGCTGTTCCGTCTGGCCGACCCGTACGACTACGCGTCGATCGGGGTCCGCCCGAAGGACGTCCCGCCGCCCGTGCCGGGTCGGTACATCGACTCGACGACGAAGCTGCAGAGCCACGTCGCGACGCCGGCGGTGCCCCTCGCCGAGGCCGTCGCCGAAGTCGCCGCCGCGTGGCCGGACGCGGCACCGAAGTCGAGCGCCGTCGGCCGGCTGCCGGATGCGGTCCGGGTGCAGGACCTCGGTGCCGCGGCACGCTTCGACACCGAGCCGTGGCGCCTGCCGGTCGGCATCGCCGAGGACGACCTCGGCACCGCGGCGCTCGAGGTCTACGACGGCGAGCACGTGCTCGTCGCCGGCCCGGCGCGCTCCGGCAAGTCGACGGTGCTCCTCGCCCTGGCAGACCAGGCACGGTCCGCCGAGGGTGTCCGCCCGGCCGTGTGGGCGATCTGCGACCGCCGGTCACCGCTCGCCGACGGCGTGTTCGACCGCCTCGCCGTCGGGGCCGACGAGGTCCCCGCCCTGCTGGCCGGCCTCCGCCTGGAGCGCGGCCCGGTCCTGCTGCTCGTCGACGACGCCGAACGCTTCGACGACGCCGACCAGGCGATCGCGTCGCTGCTGTCCTCCGAGCGACCGGGCCTGTGCGTGGTCGCCGCCGGCCGGTCCGCCGACCTCCGTTCGCTCTACAGCCACTGGACGCGCGCGGTCCGGAAGTCCCGCTGCGGCGTGCTGCTGCAGCCCGACGTCGACTACGACGGCGAACTGCTCGGGGTCACGCTGCCCCGACGTGCCCCCGTCGCGCTGACGGTGGGTCGCGGCTACGCCGCGTCGGGCGGCGCCGTCCGTCTGGTCCAGACCGCCGCGCCCGGCGCCTGACCCGCGGGACCACCACCGGACGGGAGGCGCGGTGCTCGGCCGCCACGCGCCTCCCGTCCGGCGGGTCCCGGCCGCAACCCGCTCCGATGGAGCAGGATTCGTCGCCTCACGCACCGTGACCCGACGGTTTCTGCTCCACGGAGGAGGACGAGTGACGAACGCCGACGACGCACCACGGGTGAGGCCGCGGGTCTGAGACCGGTCAGTCGCGGGTGGTGATGCCGAAGGGCGAGCTCTCGAGGTCCGTGAAGTTGCCCACCGTCGCCCGGACCGTGCACGAGGGCGCGACTGACAGCGCGGTCACGACGAGGCCGTCCGACGAGACGGCCAGTGCACCCGAGCACCCGTCGGCGAAGCGGACCCCGGACTCCCCGCCGGCGACGTCGGTGAGCATCTCCGAGGGCTTCCCGGTCGAGGGGCTGCGGTAGAGCGGGTTCAGTTCGTCGGCGCCGCTCGGCCACACCGGCACGAGCGTCACCGGCAGCGTGGTCTGGCTGACCGTGCGGTCGGGCGTGCGGACCTCGACGCCCTGCAGCCGCTGCACGGGGTACGACGTCCCGGTCACCGACTGGTCGGAGACGGCCGTCGTGGTCGCGTTCCCGGCGGTGTCGAGCCACTCCTGCAGGCCGGCCTGGTCGGGTACGTCGGACAGTCGCACGGTGGCCTGCACGGTCAGGTCCTCGCCCGCCGGGACCACCACGTCGGAGAGCGTCCACCCGCAGCGGACGTCGACGCCGGTCAGCGACGGCTGGTTCCTGACGCCGGTGACGTCGCCGCCGGTCGCTCCGCCGCCGGTCGCTCCGTCCCCGCTCCAGGTCACCGCGGGGCACTCGGACCGCGACCCGACATCGGGCACCACCTCGAGCAGCGGTCCGCGGAGCGTCGCGGCCTGCGCGGCGTACGTGATCGACAGCGCGACGGTCCCGGCCTGCGGGTCGACGGTCGCCTTGCGGGTCGTCGAGAGCCCGGTCGGCAGCGGACGGTCCTGCTGGTACGCGCTCGCGGCCTGTGCCGTGCGGGCAGCGCTCGGGGTGCCCTTCCCGCCCAGGGCGCCCGGGAGCCAGACGACCCCGCCGACGACGAGCGCCGCGACGAGCACGACACCGAGGGCGCCGAGCCCGAGCATGCGGTTCGTCAGCCAGTCGGGGCGCTGCCACCGGCGGCGAGCGGGGGCCTCGGGTTCA
>NZ_RBLU01000200.1 GCF_003989515.1 Curtobacterium sp. HSID17257 | reverse complement strand
CCGTCGAAGACGCTCCCGTCGTCCGACCGTGCGGTGCGGGCCCGGCGGTGCGGCAGCCCGCGCGCGACGACCACGACGACCACCACCGCCACGAGCACGACGACGGCGATCCAGAGCACGGTCGTCCCGAGCGCCGGGGAGTCCAGCCCGCCGCCCGGGCGGAAGGACCCGAGCCACTCGAGCAGGTGCCGGGACGCCCGGTCCCACCACGTCGCGCGCGCACCGTCGTAGTCGGCACGGTCGAGCTCGCGTTCGAGCAGCCGACGCGCGTCGTCCGGGCTGATCGTCACGAGCCGCCCGGCCACGGCTGCTGTCCGGGCCACTGCTGCTGCTGTCCGGGCCACTGCTGCGTCGGCCAGGCCGACCCGGGGCCGGGCTGTCCCGGCCACGGGGCACGGGGGACCGCGGGTGCCGGTGCGAACGGGTCCGCCGGCGCTCCGGTCTCCAGGTGCGCTGCGATGCGCTGGTCGAGCGCCTCGGTCCGGATGCGGCGGTCGACGGCCAGGAGGGTCAGGACCGAGGCGCTCAGCACGTCGGTGACGCACTGCACGGCGATCGACAACAGCGCGCCGAGGACGATGGCCACGACGGCCCCGGCGCCGACGCCCGCTGCCGTGCCGGTCTGCCCGAGCGGGTCGAAGGCACCGATCGCCAGCGCCGTGCCGAAGGAGAGCGGGATCGAGGCGATCGACCCCGCGACCCCGAAGGCGACCTGCACCAGCAGGACGATGCCGAAGGTGCGCCAGAACGCCCCGCGGGTGAGCCGCCACGACTGCGCGGCGGCGGAGAACACGCCCCGGCCCTCGAGGGCGATCGTCGGGACGGTGAAGGCGAACCGCGTGCCCAGCCAGGCGATCACGACGAGGGCGCCGATCGCGAACAGGAAGAACGCGCCGATGAACCCGCCGATGCCGGCGCGACCCGCGGTCAGGCTCACGGCCATGCCGACGGCGATGCCGCCGAAGACCGCTGCGAGGACGAGCCCCGCGGCGAGCTGCAGCAGGATCCACGCGACGACCGGCCACCGCCGACCGGCGAGGAGTGCCCAGAGCCCGCCGAAGCTGGCGCGCCGCCCGAGGATCCGCTGCCCGGTGTCCGCCGCGACCGGGGCGACGAGGAACGCCCGGCCCAGGTAGGCCAGGAACGGCAGCCCGACCGAGAGCACGAGGAAGAGCGTCACGGTACCGGCGACGACGTCCCCGGCGCCGCTCCCGCCGGTCTCGACCGCCGACGACAACCGCGTCTGGAGCGACTGCTGGCTGAAGGTGCTCGCCAGGGTGGCGAGGAGTCCGAGCACACCGCTGAGGAGCAGGCTCCAGAGGAGCAGGACACGCGGGTTCCGACGGAACACCGTGAAGGCCCCGGCGAGCACGTCCCCGAGGCCGAGCGGTCGGAGCGGGACGACCGGCCGCTGCGGTGCGGGAGCGGGACGCCCCGGACCGGACTGCTGCTGCCACCCCTGCTGACCCGGCCACCCCTGCTGACCCGGCCACGGCTGCTGACCCGACCACCTGTCGGCCGAGGGCTGCCCCGCAGGGTGGGACGGGCCTCCCGTCCGGTCGTCGCCCCCACCGGAACCCGGAACCTGCCAGTCGGCCATCGCCGCCCCCTCGATCATGCGCAGCCGCGCAGCGGAACGCGCGACCACCCCATCATGTCGCACGAACCCCGCTCGACGGGTGCTCGGCTATCGTGACCCGTGGGTGCCGGTCCGGTACCTCCCGCCCGTCACCCGGAGTCCACGCACATGACACCGCGCATCCTCGTCGTCGACGACGACCAGGCCCTCGCCGAGATGATCGGCATCGTCCTCCGCTCCGAGGGCTACGAGCCGGCGTTCAGCGCCGACGGCAACGACGCCGTCGAGACGTTCCACAGCACGAAGCCCGACCTCGTGCTGCTCGACGTCATGCTGCCGGGGATCGACGGCATCGAGGTCTGCAAGCGGATCCGCGCCGACAGCGGTACCCCGATCATCATGCTGACCGCGAAGGGCGACACCGCCGACGTCGTCGCCGGCCTCGAGAACGGCGCCGACGACTACGTCGTGAAGCCGTTCAACCCGAAGGAGCTCGTCGCGCGCATCAAGACGCGACTGCGTCCGACGGCCGGCGACGCCTCGGTGCTGCACGCGGGCGACCTGACCGTCGACGTCGCCGCGCACGAGGTCCGTCGCGGCGAGACGGTGATCGCGCTCACGCCGCTGGAGTTCGACCTGCTCCGGGCGCTCGCCGAGAAGCCGAACCAGGTGTTCACGCGGGAGATGCTCCTCGACCAGGTCTGGGGCTACCACTACAAGGCGGACACCCGGCTCGTGAACGTCCACGTGCAGCGTCTCCGCGCGAAGATCGAGCACGACCCGGACAACCCGAAGATCGTCACGACCGTGCGCGGTGTCGGCTACCGGGCCGGAGGAGCCTGAGCACCGTGCCGTCGGCGTCGTCGGACACCAGCACCAACGGCCCGGACGTCGGGGCCAGCCGGCCCGGCGATCCGTCCGACGGCCGTCCGTCGGCGCGACCTCCGTCCGGCCAGCGGTGGCCCGGGC
>NZ_RBLU01000199.1 GCF_003989515.1 Curtobacterium sp. HSID17257 | reverse complement strand
GGCCTCGGGAGCCTGCGTCGAGCCTCCCGACCGTCCGCCGCGACCACGACGACGACCGCCGCCGGCCGAGTCGGTGTGTCCGCTCTCGTCCGCCCGCGGCTGTCGCTGACGCTGCTGCTGGACCGGGGCCTCCTCGACGTGACGGATCGGCGCGACCTCGCCCACGAGCTCGGTGACCGCCGGCGAGGTCGCGGTGACCTGCTGCGGGGTGACCTTGATCGCCGCTGCGCGCATCATCTGCGCGACGTCGCGGCGCTCGGCCGGCAGCGTCACGGTGACGACGTCGCCCGAGGAACCGGCACGCGCGGTGCGGCCCGAGCGGTGCAGGTAGGCCTTGTGCTCGGTCGGCGGGTCGACGTGCACGACGAGCTCGACGTGGTCGACGTGCACGCCACGGGCGGCGACGTCGGTGGCGACCAGCACGAGGGCCTCGCCGGACGAGAACTTGGCGAGGTTGCGCTCCCGGGCGCCCTGCGACAGGTTGCCCTGCAGGTCGACCGCGGGGATGCCCTGCGAGCTGAGCTGCTTCGCAAGGCGCTTCGCGTGGTGCTTCGTGCGCATGAAGAGGATGCGACGACCGGTGCCCGAGGCGAGTGCGCGGACGAGGTCCTTCTTCGCGTCGGCGTCGGCGACCTCGAACAGGTGGTGGGTCATCGCCTCGACCGGGCTGGTCTCGTCGTCGACCGAGTGCATCACCGGGCTGTGCAGGAACTTCTTGACGAGCTTGTCCACGCCGTTGTCGAGCGTGGCCGAGAACAGCAGGCGCTGCCCCTGCTCGGGCGTGGCCTGCATGATCTTCGTCACGCCGGGCAGGAAGCCCATGTCGGCCATGTGGTCGGCCTCGTCGAGGACGGTGACCTCGATGTCGCCGAGGTTCACGTGCCCCTGCTGCATCAGGTCGGCGAGGCGACCCGGGCAGGCGACGACGACGTCGACACCGGCGCGGAGCGCGTCGACCTGACGGCCCTGGCCGACGCCGCCGAAGATCGTCGTGGTGTTCAGGCCCATCGACTTCGCGAGCGGCGCGAGCGTCGCGTCGATCTGGGTCGCGAGCTCACGGGTCGGGGCGAGCACGAGCGCACGGGGGCGACCGGCGCGACGCGGCCGACGGCTCGCGGCGAGCCGCGCGGCCAGCGGGATCGCGAAGGCGATCGTCTTGCCGGAGCCGGTGCGCCCGCGGCCGAGCACGTCCTTGCCCTGCAGGGAGTCGGGCAGCGTGTCGGCCTGGATCGGGAACGCGGTCTCCTTGCCCTGCTGGGCGAGGGACTGGACCATCGGCGCGGGGACGCCGAGGTCGGAGAAACGGATGTCGGAAGGAATGGCGCTCATCGTGACCTTTCGAGCCGGCTCGTGCCGGCCGTGGGCGCGCTCGGTTTCGGCGCGCGGGCGGGATCCCCGCGTCAGCAGAGGCTGACGCGGTCGCCGCAGCAGAGAGCCTGGCACCGGGTGACGGTGCGCGATCATCGACCGGATGAGGGTCGGGAGTCGGGGGCGTCCGTACGACGCACGAGGCGATCGGCGCCTCGAGTACCACCAGCATAGCGGGTACCCGTGGAACGAGCCGAGGCTGTTCGCGCCCGGCGTGCGATGATCCCCTCGTGCGCACGCGATCCGTCCTCCTGACCACCGCGATCGCGCTGGTCGCCGTCCTCGGCAGCGCGGGCTGCGCCGAGGCTGTCGCCCCCGCCGCGTCGCCGGCGTCCTCGCACCGGGACCTGCCGACCGCGGGCCTCCCGGACTACCAGCTCGGTGGCGGGTACACGCCGCCCGCCGGTGTGACGATCGTCGAACGCGACAGCACCGACCGTCCGGCCGCCGGCAGGTACTCGATCTGCTACGTCAACGGCTTCCAGACGCAGCCGGGAACGCTCGCCGAGTGGGAGCGCCGCGCACCCTCTGCACTGCTGCGCGACGACTCCGGGGAACTCGTCGCCGATCCCGGCTGGCCGGACGAGGTGCTCCTCGACACCCGGACCGCCGCGGAGCGCGCCGCGATCACGGCGGAGCTGACGACGTCGGTCGCCCGGTGCGCCGACCGCGGGTTCGACGCCGTGGAGTTCGACAACCTCGACTCGTGGACGCGCTCCGGGAAGCGCCTGACCCGGTCCGGGAACCTCGCGCTCGCGACGGCGCTCGTCCGACTCGGGCACGAGCACGGCCTGGCCGTCGGGCAGAAGAACACCCCGCAGCTCGGGAAGGCCGGTCGGCAGTCGACGGGCTTCGACTTCGTCGTCGCCGAGGAGTGCGTGCAGTACGACGAGTGCTCGGCCTACACGGCGGCGTACGGGGAGCGCGTGATCGACGTCGAGTACGCGGACACCCTCGGCCGGTCGTGGGCGTCGGTGTGCCGGCTGCGCGACCGTCCGGCCATGACGATCCTGCGGGACCGCGACCTGGTCACCCCGGCCTCGGACGAGTACGTCTTCGAGCACTGCTGACGTCACGGTTCCCGGTTCGCGGTTCCGGGTTCCGCGAGACGCAACCTCGGCGGCAGTGCGCAGCGGCACGGCGTTGCGCGGCCCCGCGGACGTTGCGTGTTGCGGAAGGCGCGGGGACGGGGACGGCCGGGAGGCGCGGATCGCGTCCGTCCCGCGAGCTGCGAGGAC
>NZ_RBLU01000198.1 GCF_003989515.1 Curtobacterium sp. HSID17257 | reverse complement strand
TTCTCGATACGAGCTAGAGTGATCGACTTCGCTCGATTATAAACGCAACTGTGATGAAGTATACAGAGTGTGTCACACTAGATGATCATACGTAGATGACAGACACTAGCACTCTCATCTAGTTTCATGATTGCTTGCTATTACTAGTCTTCTACTATTAGATTCTAGTTCTCATTGCTATGTTGTTTTTGAGCAGTATCTTTTGTTTTTTTTTTTTTTTTTTTTTTTTTTTTA
>NZ_RBLU01000197.1 GCF_003989515.1 Curtobacterium sp. HSID17257 | reverse complement strand
GCCGCCCCCGTCGCCACTGCCGTGGCCGTCGCAGCGCGGCCACCGTGTGACGAACACGTAAAACATCGCGCTCCGGCCCGCGCCGCGGCGCGCACTGCCCCTAGCGTGCTGGACATGCACCACGGAACCACCCCGGGCGCCGCGCACGGCGACCGCAGCACCGCGCCGCCCACCGCCACGGCCACGGCCACGGCCGTCGACCGGGGCACCGACCCGGCGGCCCCGGTGACGGTGCTCCAGCCGGGGACCGGCCCCGTGCGTTCGACCCGGTACCTGCCCGCCGAGGCCGACCGGGTGCTCTGGGGGCGGCTCCCGAACGGCGACGACCGCCCCGTCGTCACCCTCGCGTCCGGCGACGACCTCACGATCGACACGGTGAGCCACGAGGGGCTCCTGCCGGACCAGGGCAGCGACCCCCTCGCCTTCTTCGGCCGCCACGGCGTCCCGCCCGAGCACGTGCTCGCCGACGCCGTCGCGATCGCCCGGCAGGCTCGCCGCGACCCCGATCGGGACGGCCCGCACGTCGTCACCGGTCCGATCGCCGTCGCGGGGGCCGAGCCGGGGGACGTCCTGACCATGACCGTGCTCGAGACGCTCCCCCGCGTGCCGTACGGCGTCGTCTCGAACCGACACGGTCGCGGAGCCCTGCACGGCGAGTACCCGGTCGACGGGCGGACCGTGAGCGTCTTCGCCGACGTCGTGCCCGGCGACGACGGACCCCGCGGCCGCATCCCGATCACCGAGGGCGGCGACCGGTACGCCCGCTTCCCGCTCGCACCCTTCCTCGGCATCATGGGCGTCGCCACCCCCGGCGAGCGGCTGCACTCGGTCCCGCCCGGACGCCACGGCGGCAACATCGACGTGAACCTGCTGCAGGCCGGCGCGCAGCTGCACCTGCCGGTGCTCGTGCCGGACGCCCTCGCGTACGTCGGCGACCCGCACTTCGCGCAGGGCGACGGCGAGGTCGCGCTCACGGCCATGGAGGCGTCACTCCGCGCGACCGTGCGCTTCGACGTGACGCCGGCCGCCGAGGCCGCGCAGCAGTTCGGGGAACTGGTCTGGCCGCTCGTCGAGACGCAGGACCTCCTGGTGCCGACCGGACTCGACCCCGACCTCGACGAGGCCGTCCGTGCCTGCGTCCGGCACGCGATCGCGATCCTCGGCGCCCGGTACGGCATGGAGCCGCACCTGGCGTACGCCTACCTCAGCGCGGCGACGGACTTCGACGTCTCGCAGGTGGTCGACCTCGTCACCGGGGCGCACGCCCGCATCCGCAAGGCCGACTTCGCGGACGTCCGGTGAGCGCCGCACGGCAGACCGGTGGTCCGACCGCACCCGCCGGACTCCTCGAGGCGCTCGACGCGTACGAGCGGGCGCTCGCCGACGACGACCTGGCCGCGCTCGACGACGCCTTCGTCCGCTCCCCCGGAACGCTGCGCGGGGACGACCGCGGGCTGCTCGTCGGGCACGAGGCGATCAGCGCGTTCCGCGGCACGCGCGGTGGCATCGCGCCGCGGCACCTGAGCCGCGTCGAAGTCCGCGTGCTCGCCGAGGACCTCGCGCTCGTGGTCTCGGTCTCCGCCTTCCGCGACGGCGGGTCGGGTCTGCAGACCCAGCTCTGGCGCCACGACGCCGACGCGTGGCGCATCGAGGCGGCGCACGTCACCGGCCGACCCCGTCCCCTCGACACCACGGTGTGGCGCGTCGTCGGCGACCCGCTCCTCCCGCCCACGGGCAGCGGCCCGCTCGACGATGCGACGGTCGCCGTGAAGGACCTGTACGCCGTCGCCGGGCACCGCGTCGGCGCCGGCAACCCGACCCACCTGCGGGAGTCGGAGCCCGTGACCGCGACCGCCGCCGCGGTCACCGCGCTGCTCGACGCCGGAGCCTCGGTCCGCGGCATCGCGCGCACCGACGAGTTCGCCTACGCCCTGACCGGACGCAACGAGCACCACGGCACGCCGCCGAACGGTGCGGACCCGTCGCGGGTGCCGGGAGGCTCCTCCAGCGGATCCGCATCGGCCGTCCGCTCCGGCGCGGCGGACGTCGGACTCGGCACGGACACCGCGGGATCGCTGCGGATCCCGGCCTCCTACCAGGGCTTGTGGGGCCTGCGGACGACGCACGGCCTCGTCGACCGTGCGGGGCTGCTGCCGCTCGCACCGTCGTTCGACACCGTCGGGTGGCTGACCCGGGACGCCGACACCCTGGTCCGGGCCCTCGACGCCTCGGTGCCGCACGACGCGGACCGCGCGCCGGAGGCCGGGGTCCCGGTCGTGCTCGCCGAGCTCCTCGCCGCCGCGGACCCGGCGACGCAGGACGCCTTCAGTGCGGTCGCGGGCCACCTGCCGGTCGTGACGCTCGACGACCTCGGGATCCCGCCGCTCGACGACCTGCGCGAGCTCCTGCGGCA
>NZ_RBLU01000196.1 GCF_003989515.1 Curtobacterium sp. HSID17257 | reverse complement strand
GACGTGACGATCGTGGCGACGGTGGCCTCGGGGCTGCCGAGGACTGCGACCATGTGCGGCGTGATGAAGTTCGACTCGACGCCGTTGCCGGTCATGAAGACCAGCACGGCGACGAAGCCGAGGGCGACGGCGGGGCACGACGATGACCACCGCGTGGGCGGGACGCCGGGGTACGGCCGCCCGTCGTCCTCGCACGCGCGGCGTCTGGATCGCGTCGGGCATCGGGACCGTGCTGGTGCTCGCCGTGGCCCTCGGCGCCTACCTGCCGCTCGTCGGGTTCCTCGGCGGTGTGACCGCCACCACCGCGGGGCTCGTGCCGTTCCCGTTCATCCGGATCGCCCTCGTCAGCCTCCTCGGCGTGGTGGTCGTCCTCGCCCTGCTGTCCTGGGCGCTGACCCGTCGCCACACGGTCACGTCGGTCTTCGCCGTCGTGATCGCGGTCCTGGTGAGCCTCGCGGTCACGGCCTACCCCGTCGTGACGATCGCCGTCGCCTCGGCGGACCGCGCCGGCGACGTGTGGCCGATCGTCACCGAGCTCTGGCAGCGCTTCACCGGCTGACTGCCCGACCGGCTGACGGCCCGACCGGCTGGCGGCCCGACCGGCTGGCGGCCGTCGGAGCCGCCAGGGTCGGCTCGCGAGCCACCGCGGTCAGCGCGCCGCGACCGCCAACCGGGCCAGGCCCTCGTCGATCGAGACGGTCGGTGCCCAGTGCAGGTCCTGACGCGTCCGTCGCTGGTCGAACCAGTGCGCGGTGGACAGCTGCTCGGCGAGGAACCGCGTCATCGGCGGCTCGTCCGTGCCCGGACGCACCCGCCACACCGCCTCGACGACGGACCCGGCTGCGCGGGCGAGAGCGGCGGGTACGTGCATCCGGGGTGCGGGGACGCCGGACGCCGTGCAGATCCCTGCGAGGAGCTCCCCCACGGGTCGGGGCTCGCCGTTCGTCACGACGTAGGCGTTGCCGTGCACGGCGTCGTCGGCCGCGTGCTCGAGCGCGGCCACCATCGCCGAGGCCGCGTTGTCGACGTAGAGGGTGTCGATGAGCGCCGCGCCGGAGTCGAGCAGCGGCAGCCGTCCGGTCCGTGCGCGGTCGACGATGCGGCCGACCAGCTGCGTGTCCCCCGGCCCCCACACCAGGTGCGGGCGGACGGCGACGACCGCGAAGCCGGGCTCGTCCGCCGCGAGCGCCAGCAGTTCGGCGGCGGCCTTGGTGCGGGCGTAGTGCCCGCGCGCGGCCATCGGTTCGGCCGGGTCGGCAGCCGCTCCGGCCAGCGAGGACCCGGTGTGCGCGACGGACGGCGACGACACGAAGACGAAGCGCTCCGCACCGGCGGTCCGGGCGGCGTCGAGCAGCGCGCGCGTCCCGGCGACGTTGACGCGGGCGAAGTCGGCCGGGTCCCCGGCGAGCGACACCTTCGCTGCCAGGTGCACCACGGCCTCCACGCCGTCGACCGCGCGCGCGACGGCAGCGGTGTCCGTCATCGTGCCGAGGGCGTCCTCGACCCCGTCGACCCCGGACGGCCGGCGCTGGAACGTCCGGACGTCGTGCCCGGCGTCGCGCACGGCGGCAGCGGTCGCCCGGCCGAGGAAGCCGCTCGCCCCGGTGACCAGGACCCTCACGGGCGGACCATCCGGCCACCACCGAGCACCGTCGTCGCCCACCGCGAGAGCCGTGCGCGGTCGACCTTCGAGTTGTGCCGGATGTCCGTCGGCAGGACGGGGACGACGAGCACCGCGGCGAGCGGGACCCCGGCGGCCGCACGGACGGCAGCGGCGAGGTCCGCCGGCGCGAGCCCCGCACGCCGTGCCGCGGGATCGGTCTCCACGACGGCGACGACCTGCTGCGTTCCCGCGGGACCGGTGCCCGCGACGCCCGCGCGCCCGACACCGTCGACGCGCTCGATGCGCTGTTCGGGTCCGACCGGGGTGACGACCCCGTCGGCGGTCGTCACGACGTGCTGCAGCCGGCCCTCGATCCACAGACGACCGTCGACGTCGAGGTGCCCCACGTCACCCGTCCGGTGTCCGCGCGGGTCGTCGACCCCGAGCCGGGACACCCGGTCGGTGCGCCAGAGCCGGTCGTAGTGGTCACGGACGTGCGGTGCCGCGACGACGACCTCGCCCGTGACGCCGCTCTGCTCCGTCGGTTCCCCCGTCGGTGCTCCGGCGTCGTCGAGCGGGGCGATCCGCACCCGCACACCGGCCGCCGGGGTCCCGACGCAGATGCCGTCGTCGGGAGCGGAAGCGGCCGACCGGACGCCGTCCAGGTCGGTGTCCGTCATGAGCAGCCCCTCGGTCATCCCGTAGGGCGTGTGGGCCGCCGCGTTCGGCATGAGGTCGGTCGCCGATGCGAGGAGCGCGGCGGACACCGGCGCCCCGGCGGACAGGAACAGGCGCACCCTCGCGAGGGACTCCCGGTCGGCGGCCGTCAGCGCCGACGCCGTCGCGACGACGTTCGCCAGCGCCGCAGGCGAGAGGAACACCACGGTCGCGTCGGCCGCGGCGACCGCGTCGGCGACCGCCCGTGCCGTCAGCGTGCGCGGAGCGGTGACGTCCATGTCCGGCGCGACCGAACGGGCACCGAGGGCGGGGCCGAGCAGGGCGAACGGCGCGAAGCCGGCGACGAGCCCGGTGCCGACACCGACGCCGTACTGCGCCGCCAGGACGTCCCGCACCGCGGCGAGCTGTCCGTGCGTGTACACGACGCCCTTCGCCGGTCCGGTCGAGCCCGAGGTA
>NZ_RBLU01000195.1 GCF_003989515.1 Curtobacterium sp. HSID17257 | reverse complement strand
TGGCCTGCGGCGTGCTCGACGCGCTGGCGAACGCCTGCATCCAGGCGGCGCTGCACGTCGGGTCGGGCGACGCCGTGCTCCCCGTGGTGAGCGTCCTCAACGCCCTCTACCCGATCGGCACGTTGGTGCTCGCCGGCGTGGTGCTGCGTGAGCGGCTGACCCGGGTGCAGTGGACCGGGATCGTGTTCGCCTTCGCGGCGTCGGTCGGTCTGGCGCTGGCGTAGCGGGTGTCCGGCGGAACGGGTGTCCGGCGGGGCGGGTGTCCGGCGGAGCGGGTGTCCGGCGTCAGTCGTCGGCGATGAGGCGCTTGCCGAGGGACACCGCACGGTCCGGGGCGTACCCGAGCGAGGCGTAGAACCCGAGCACCTGCTCGTTCCCCTCGCGCACCTGCACGTTGACCTTCGGGCACCCTCGGGCGGTCAGGAGCCGTTCGAACTCGGCCATGAAGGCGCGACCGAGCCCGGATCCCTGCAGGTCGGGACGGACCGCCAGGTAGTTCACCCAGCCGCGGTGCCCGTCGTAGCCCGCCATGCCGACGCCGACGACCGTCCGCTCGTCGTCACGCCCGGCCTGCTCGGCGACCAGGAACAGCTCGGGCTGCTCGGCGACCTTGCGCGCGATGTCACGGCGCGGGTCGTTCCACGGGCGCAGCAGCCCGCAGGCGTCCCACAGGGCGACGACCGCCTCGGTGTCGTCGGGACGGAAGGGACGGAACACCGGGGCCATCCGGCCACGCTAGCCGCACCCCGTGGGCATCCACAGGTGCGAGGACTCGTCACCTGTCCGTCGGCGTGGTCTGATAGACCTGTCCGACCACCCCATCCGGATCAGGAGCACCGTGACCGCACACGACACCGCCCCGACGCGCCGCTCGGCGCGCGAGGACGAGGCCACGCGGCAGCCACGGCGCCCCCGGCGTCGCCAGACCGTCGGCGGGGCACTCGTCGCACTGCTGGCCGAGCTCCTGATCATCGCCGGCGCCGGCACCGGTCTCTACGTGGCGTGGACCGCGTGGTGGACGGACGTCGTCGCCGTGAACGAGCAGACGAAGCTCGTCGACGACCTCGGGCAGCGTGCGGCACCGAAGGTCGAGGGCTCCGAGCACCGCGGCGAGGCCCCCGTGCTCGCCGAACCGCCGGAGGTCACGAGCGTGTTCGGCACGATGCAGATCCCGCGCTTCGGCGCCGACTACCTGCGTCCGATCGGCGAGGGCACCGACCGCGAGCGCGTGCTCAACACGATCGGGCTCGGGCACTACCAGGACACCGCGATGCCGGGCGCCGAGGGCAACTTCGCCGTCGCAGGGCACCGCGTGACCTACGGCAAGCCGCTGAACCAGATCGCGGACCTGAAGACCGACGACGCGATCGTCGTCCGTGTGACCGACGCTGCGAAGGACTTCGACGTCTGGTACGTCTACAAGGTCACCGACTCGCAGATCGTCACGCCGGACAAGATCGAGACGATCGCGCCGGTGCCGAACCAGCCGGGTGTCACGCCCTCGGCGGAGGACCGCTGGCTCACGCTCACCGCGTGCCACCCGATGTGGTCCGCCAAGGAGCGATACGTGACCCACGCCAAGCTCGACTACTGGATGCCCGTCTCGGAGGGCACCCCCAAGGAACTCTCGGAGACGCCGCAGTGATCTTCCCGTTCGTCTGGCGGGTCCTGCCCGGACCGGCCGCCCTGAAGGTCCTCGAGCTGCTCGTGCTGCTCGCGGTGATCGTGTACGCGCTGTTCACGTGGGTCTTCCCGTGGATCGCGGCCGACATCCTGCCGCCGCCCGACGGCACGGTGGACGCGACGCCGTCCCCCTGACCGCGGTCCTCCACCAACCTCCCGCGGTTCGTGGTCCGTGGTCCGTGGTTCGTCGTTCGTGGTCCGTGGTTCGTGGTTCGTCAGACGGTGGTGGTGACCCGCGAGCCGCCCGCTGCGGTGCGTCGCACGGCGATGCGCTCGGGGATGCGCTGCTTGAGCTCCTCGACGTGACTGACGATCCCGACCTGACGCCCCCCGGCGGTCAGTCGTGCCAGCTGGCCGATGACGTCGTCGAGGGTCTCGGGGTCGAGGGTGCCGAAGCCCTCGTCGACGAACAACGTGCCGAGCGAGACCCCGCCGGCCTCGGCCTGCACGACGTCGGCGAGCCCGAGCGCCAGGCAGAGCGAGACCGTGAAGGTCTCGCCGCCGGACAGGCTCCCCGGTGCGCGCCGGGTGTCGGTGGTGTGGTCGTGGACCGCGAGCGCGAGGCCGGTCCGTCGCGCCCGTGAGCCGGCTTCGCGCTCGTCGGACGTCTCGAGGGTGAACCGACCGCCGAGCATCCCGCGCAGGCGGTCGTTCGCGGCTGCGACGACGTCCTCGAAGCGCCGCATGAGCACGTACGTGCCGAGGGTGATGCCGCTCGGGTTCACCGCGGTCACGCCGTTGGCGACGTCGGCCAGGCGGACGATCGCCCGGCTCTGCGCGGACGTGTCGTCGCGGGCCCGGACGGCGCGTGCGACCTCGGCGGCACAGCCGGCCGCGGCCTCGGCACGGTCCGATGCCGAGACCGCCGTGCGGACGGCCTCGTCGGCGAGTCCGTCCGCTGCGACGTGCGCGGCACGTGCTGCGTCGAAGTCGAGCGGGGCA
>NZ_RBLU01000194.1 GCF_003989515.1 Curtobacterium sp. HSID17257 | reverse complement strand
GCCGTCGAGGACGGCGAGGAGTTGCCGGCCGCGTCCTGCTGCATGGCGCTCACGCTCCGGGTACCGGCACGGGCGGCGGCGCCCGTCGTCGTGCACGCCCACCGGCCGTCCGCCCCGACCTCGGCACGGCACACCGGTGAGCGGTCGAGGTACACCGTGAGGACCGCGCCGGGCTCACCGGTCCCGCGCACGGTGAACGGCTGCGAGCGCACGCGCTCGTCGGACCCCGGCGCCGTGACGACCGGCGCTGCCGGGGCGGTCCGGTCGACCACGATCGTCCGCGGGGCGGACGGGGCGCTCCGCAGGTCCGAGCGGAAGCCGCTCGCGGTGCTCGCGGTCTGGGCTGCGGAGACCGTCACGCGGCCGTCCCGGGTGTCGCCGGGCAGCGTGACCGTCCAGTGGCCGCTGGCGTCCACGCGTGCGGTGCGGTCCGCCGGGGAGCCGGCGACCGACACGGCCACGGTGGCTCCCGGGAGACCGGTGCCGGACACGGGACCGGACGTCGGTCGGTCCGTGGTGACGGCCGGCGGGACCACGACGTCGGACGCCGGCGCGCGGGAGGACCCGAGCGTGGTGTCCGTCTCGTCGGTCACCGTGAAGACCTGCTGCGGACCCGAGCGCACGGTGGCGATGCACGCCCAGGAGCCGTCCGACGCGACCGCTGTCGCGCATCCGGTCGAGCCGGTGGTCGCCGGACCGGAGACGCGCACCTGGTGCCCGGGGGTGCCGCTGCCGTGGAACCGGACGGTGGCGGTCGTGACGTCACCGGGATCGGCGATGGTCGGGCGGACGGCGGGACGGTCCGTCGGGGACGGCGAGGGGGAGTCGGTGTCCGGCGGCAGCGTGCCGAACTGGGGGAAGGGCGTCGGGGACGCCGTCCGGGCTCCGACGTCCTGCTGCGGCGCGGTGGTCGCCGTGGGGGCGGGCGGCGCGACGGTCGCCGCGGAGGCGGGTGGTGCGGCGAGCAGGACCGCTCCGGCCGTCATCACGATCACCAGCGCCGCGGTCAGCAGTCCGGTCCGCGATCGGGGTCGACCGACGGGACCGCCGCCTCCGACCGTCCTCGTCTGCACGTTGTCCCCGAGCGTGTCCACCACCTCCATCACACGTGATGATCGGGCTCGGGTCAATCCACCACCCGGATGATGTGTCCCGCGACGTGTGCTCGTACCCACGCTCGGGTGGAGGTCGCCGCACGGCTGGTGTACGCCACTCGGGAATCACCCGTGAACCATCCTGCGGGAACGGGTCGGTCCGGTGCGCCTCGGTACACTCGTGGACGGTCGTTCCACGGCCACGCACCGGTCGCTGTCCCACCGCGCCGGACCCGACGCGCAAAGGAGTACGCCCAGATGGACACCGGACTCGTCACGACGCTGATCGTCGTCGGAGTGGTGGTGGTCCTGCTCGTCGTGATCGGGATCTACCTCTGGGTGACCTACAACTCGCTCGTCACGCTGAAGCTGCGCGTGGACGAGGCGTGGAGCGACATCACGGTGCAGTTGAAGCGCCGCGCGGACCTCATCCCCACGATCGTCGACACGGTGAAGGGGTACGCCGCGCACGAGAAGTCCGTCTTCGAGTCGGTGACGCGCGCCCGGGCCGAGACCCTCGGCGCCGGTGACGCCTCGAGCGCCTCCGTGGCAGAGGGACACATGCAGAAGGCCCTGAAGAGCGTGTTCGCCGTCGCCGAGGGCTACCCGCAGCTGCAGTCGAGCCAGAACTTCCTGCAGCTGCAGTCGGAGCTCGTCGACACCGAGGACAAGATCCAGGCCGCACGACGCTTCTACAACGGTGGCGTGCGTGAGCTGAACACGAAGATCCGGGTCTTCCCGAACTCGACGTTCGCGAAGAGCAAGGGCTTCACCGAGGCGACGTTCTTCGAGACGGCCGAGCCCGCGGCGATCGCCGAACCGCCGCGCGTCCAGTTCTGACCTCGACGAGGGCGGCCTGACCCGTGTACAGCGCCATCGCGCGGAACAAGCGCAACACCGTCGTCATCATCCTGGTCTTCCTGATCATCGTCGGGGCACTCGGGTTCCTGGGCGGCTACCTCGCGGGCAACGTCTCGGTCGGCGTCATCGTCCTCCTGGTCGCACTCGGGTACGCGCTGCTCCAGTACTTCCTGGCCGGACGACAGGCCACGGCCATCGCGGGCGGCATCGAGATCGACCGGAACACGGAACCGCGGCTCTGGCGGACGGTCGAGAACCTGGCGATCACCAACGGCATGCCGATGCCACGGGTGTTCGTCATCGAGGACCCGGCGCCCAACGCCTTCGCCACCGGTCGTGACCCGGAGCACGCCACCGTCGCGGCGACGACCGGGCTGCTGGCGATCATGGACGACAGCGAACTGCAGGGCGTCATGGCCCACGAGCTCGGGCACGTCAAGAACTACGACATCCGCGTCTCGACGATCGTCTTCGGCCTGGTCGTCGCGGTCGGGTTCCTGGCGGACGTGCTCCTGCGCATCTCGATCTTCAGCGGGTTGAGTGGTCGCGGGCGGAACAACGACAACGGCGGCGGTGGCGGCAACCCGATCCTGATCATCGCGGGGCTCGTCGCGGTGCTCGTCGCCCCGATCGCGGCCGCCGCGGTGCAGGCCGCCGTCTCCCGGCAGCGCGAGTACCTCGCCGACGCCACGGGCGCGCTGACGACGCGGTACCCCGAGGGGCTCGCCCGCGCGCTCGAGAAGCTCGAGGCGTACGGCCGACCGACACGCACGCAGAACTCGTCGATGGCGCACCTGTGGATCGCCGACCCGATGCGCCCGGGTGTGATGGACCGGCTGTTCTCGACACACCCGCCGCTGCCCGACCGGGTCGCTCGACTCCGGGGGAGCCTCGACCGGTTCTGACACAGCGGTCGTCGCGACGCCGGCGTCTGCGCGAGGCGGCCTCGCACCGCGGTCGTCGATACGCGGGCGTGTGCGCGAGACGGCCTCGCACCGTCGAGACGCGGTCGGAAGTCGCGGCGTCTCGACGAAGCCGCGGCGCCTCGCGGAACTCGCGGCGTCTCGCGTGGGCCGAGCCGAGCTGAGCTGAGCTGAGCCGAGCTGAGCTGAGCCGAGCCGAGCTGAGCCGGGTCGTGCCGAGCCACGCCGGGGCCGGACGGGCGAGGCGGACCCACGCCGTGCCTCCCGGCCGGCGGTCAGGCGACCGCGTCGTCCCCGGG
>NZ_RBLU01000193.1 GCF_003989515.1 Curtobacterium sp. HSID17257 | reverse complement strand
GTCTAGGGGTGTTGATCCTCCTCTTCTCGTGCTATCCCCGAGCCGGCCACATGCTGCCCGCCTCTCTCCCGACACGCCGCGCTTCCGTCCTCGTGTTGCTCCTGCGCGGCCTGGTCGCGGCGGCGTTCTTCGGCAGCGAGGCCTACGTCCCCTTCCTGCTGCAGGCACGGCACGGCCTGAGCGCCTCGGCAGCGGGACTCGCGCTGACCGTCGCCGCCCTGAGCTGGGCCGGGGCGAGCTGGCTGCACGGCCGGCTCGGGGAGCAGCGGCTCACCGCGTCGCGGACCTTCGGGACCGGACTCACGCTCGTCCTGGTCAGCCTGACCAGCGCGCTCGCCGTCGCGGTGTGGGGGCTGCCGTGGTGGGTGCTCGTGGCGGGGTGGTTCGTCGGCGGCGCCGGGATGGGCGCGATGTACCCGCGGCTGTCGATGCTGACGCTCCGTTTCTCGGGCGAGGGCGACGACGGCTTCGCGAGCTCGGCACTGACGATCGCCGACGCCTCGGGGAGCGTGGTCGGCCTCGCGGTCACCGGCCTGCTCTTCGTCGGCAGCGGGGGAGCCGACGGTGCGTGGTCCTTCCCGCTCGTCTTCGTCGCGATGACGGCGATCGCACTCGTCGGCACGGTGGCGGTCCGGCGGCTCGGGACCGTGCCCGCGCCACCGACCCCCGGCGCCGCGTGACCCGACCGGCGGTAGCGTGGGAGTCCGATCGAGCCGAGGAGGTCCCGTGCGCACCAGCGTCGTCGCCGTCCTCGTGGCGGTGACCCTCGCCCTGACCGGGTGCCAGGGGCCGACGACCGCTGCGCCGACCCCGGTCCGCAGCACCGACCTGACGAGCTCGGACGGCGGGTTCGCCGAGGACGCCGTGGTCGGAGCGGTGCTCGCCCCGGGGGACGACGCGCTCGCCGAGGACCTCGAACGCGGGCTCGACGGTGCCGGGTTCGAGCCGGACGTCCGGGTGGCAGGTGGCCCGGGGACTGCGGCTGGGGACCCCGCGGCCGGGGACCCTGCGGCCGGGGACCCTGCGGCCGAGCAGGCCCGCGCCGTCGACGCGCTCGTCCGTGCCGGGGCGAAGGCGTTGCTCGTGCACCCCGTCGACGCCGACGCGCTCGCCGGTGCCGTGCAGACCGCGCACGACGCCGGTGTGGTGGTGGTCTCGGTCGGCGATCCGGTCCCGACGAGCGGCACCGGTGGCGACGGCATCTCGGCCGACCACCGTGTGCCCGCGGCAGCGGATGCCGGGGACACCGCCCGGTCGGCCGTCGAGGTCGTCCGGTCGCTGCAGCGCGGCGAGCAGCCGGACCCGGCCGACTGACGGGACCTCCGTCGCCGGGCCGTGCGGGTCAGCGCGCGCGGACCCGGGTGCCGGCTCGGCTCAGTGCCACCAGGCCGGGAACGACAGGGTGATCGTCTCGACCAGGGACCTCCGCGAGCGGCGGGGGCCGGCGAGCCAGGCCTCGATCGCACCGACGAAGCCCTGGGCGACGAACCCGGCTGCGACGTCGTCGAGCAGGGGCGGGCGTGACGCCGGGTCGAGCTCGCGGATGTGCTGCGCGCTCGAGACCGTCAGGTGCTGCACGAGCAGACGGTGCAGGGAGGCGTCCTCGCTGTCCGGGAGTCCGCGGGCGTAGATGTCGCGGTGTGCGACGACGTGCTCGACGACGGCGTCGATGCTGCGCCGCGTGATCGCCGCGAGCTCGTCCGGACCGGCGCCGCGGGCGGAAGCGGTGTGCCGTGCCTCCGCGTCGTCCTCGCGGATGCGGTCGAGCTCGGGCGTCAGCACGTCGGCGAGGAGCGAGCCGGGGGACACCGCGTGCGAGTAGAACGTGGCCCGGTTGATGCCGGCGGCGCGCGTGACGTCGGCCACCGTGATGGCGGAGACGGGGCGGTCCGCTGCGAGTCGGAGGATCGCCTCGCGCAGCGATGCCGTGGTGTGCACGATCCGGGCGTCGACCACGACACCACCCCCTCTTCGTTCCGTCCGCACCAGGCGGCGCTCGGGCAGTCCGACGTTACCGCACGGCGACCGCGTGGACGGGACAGAGCGCGCAGCGTGACCCGGTCCGAGCCGTGCGGGCGTCGCGAGAGCGCTCACACAGGCCCTAGGATGGTTCCGACGCCGAATCGATTCGATTCGACCTGATCCGGTCAGCGTCCGGCTCCCTCGGCCGCTCGTGGACGTCCTCGACGTCGTCGAGCCGACCCGATCCCGTCTCTCCTGCACCCGACCCCGTGAAGGACCGCTCGTGACCGCGCCCGCCACCACCGGCTCGCTCCGCGTCGTGCTGCACCCCGGTGACTCGCTCACCCGGCGGCAGCGCCTCGTCTACGTCTTCGTGCTCGGCGCGCTCACCGCGCTCGGGCCGTTCACCATCGACCTGTACCTGCCGGCGTTCCCGTCGCTCGAGCGCGAGTTCGGCATCAGCGAGGGCGCCGTGCAGCTCACGCTGACCGCGACCACGCTCGGGTTCGCGGTCGGACAGCTGCTCGTCGGGCCGTGGAGCGACAAGGTCGGGCGGCGCCTCCCGCTGATCATCGCCACGTCCGTGCACGTCGCGGCGTCGGTGGGTGCCGCGCTCGCGCCGGACGTCGAGGTGCTCGCGCTGTTCCGCGTCCTGCAGGGCATGGGCGCGGCGGCGGGTGGCGTCGTCGCGATGGCCACCGTCCGCGACCTGTTCGGCGGCAAGCCGCTCGTGCGGATGCTCTCGCGCCTGGCGATGGTGAACGGCCTCGCACCGATCCTCGCCCCGCTGATCGGCTCGCAGATGCTGCAGTTCGTGAGCTGGCGCGGTGTGTTCGTGTTCCTCGCGTGCTACGGCGCCGCCGTCGTGATCGCGTCGTCGCTGCTCATCGTGGAGACCCTGCCGCCGGCACGCCGCAGGGAGGCCGGTCACTCCACGATCGGGCAGCGCTACAAGGCCCTGTTGTCCGACCGCATCTTCGTCGGGGTCGCGCTCATCGGGGCGATGGTCTTCAGCGGACTGTTCTCGTACCTGTCCGCGTCGCCGTTCCTGTTCCAGACGGTCTACGGTCTCGACGCGCAGCAGTACGGCCTGCTCTTCGCCGTGAACTCGATCGGCGTCGTCGTCGGCGTGCAGGTGTCGTCCCGGCTGGCGCAGCGCGTCGGCCCGCAGTGGATCCTCGCCTGTTCGACCGCCACCCTGCTCCTGTCCGCCGTGGCGATCGTGGTGCTCGACCAGCTCGGCGCCGGCCTCGTCGGGGTCCTCGTGCCGCTGTGGTTCTTCATCGCCGCGTGCGGGTTCACCTTCCCGCTGGTGCAGGTGATCGGTCTCGCCGCGCACGGCAAGGAGGCCGGTACCGCCGCCTCGCTCCTCGGCGCGCTGAACTTCGGGGTCGCCGGGCTCGTGTCGCCGATCGTCGGGTGGCTCGGGATCACCGCGGCCACGCCCATGGCGGCCGTGATGGCCTGCACGGCCGCGGTCGCCGTCCTCGTGCTCTGGGTGGTCGTGCGGCCGCGGACGGTGCCGGCGCTCTCGCACTGACGCGACGCCGTCCGCGGCCGGCTGGCGCTCGCGGGTACCCGGACCGGCGACCGTCCCCGTCCGTATGCTGCGGACATGACCGACGCGGTGGAGCAGGCACGGGCAGCGGCAGCAGCGGCGCAGGCAGCGGCCGAGGAGGCGCGACGGCTCGCCGACGAGGCGGCCCGACGGGCCGAGG
>NZ_RBLU01000192.1 GCF_003989515.1 Curtobacterium sp. HSID17257 | reverse complement strand
CGCGACGGTGACCGACGCGGTCGCGCGGCGGGCGGCCGCCCCGCTCGTGCACCGCCCGGTCGCCGTGCACGCCTGGGAGGACATCGTGTTCGCGCACTGGCGGCGGGACCCGGCGTCGCTCGCCCGACTCGTCCCGCGCGGCACCCGTCCCGACGTGGTCGACGGCAGCGCCTGGGTCGGCCTGACCGCCTACGTGTTCCGCGAGACGGCGGTCCCGCCCTTCCCGCCCTCGCGCCGGCTCGGCTCGATGACCGAGGTCACGATCGAGATCCCGACCGTCGACACGGCGGGGCGCCACGGCATCGTCTACCGGACGGTGGACACCGGCCACGTGCCCGCGATCGTCGCCGCGAACACGCTGCTCGGCGTGCCGTACACGTTCTCCCACGTCCGGGCGACCCGTCGCGGGGACACCCTCGACCACCGGTCCGTCCGGCACCCGGCTCGTGCGGCGCACCCGGTGGGGTGGGCGCGGGACCTCCTCCGGGGGCGCAGCCAGCGTCCGCCACGACCCCGCCCGCGGCACGACGCGCTGGTCCGGGTCACCGCGGGCGAGGTCGTGGAGACTCCGCTCGCCGCCGCGCTGACCACACGGGCGGGGATCCACGCGCGGCACCTGGCGCAGACGCTGTTCTGGCAGCGCCAGCACGCGCCGCTGACCGTGCGCGCCGCCCGGCTCGAGCGCCTCGAGGGCGATCTCCCGGACGCGGTGGGCCTGCCCGGGCTGTTCGACCGGGAACCCGACTCGCTGCTCGTCGTCGACGCCACGACGGTGCGCTACGCGTGGGGCGAGGTCGTGCGGTGAGCGGGGACCCGTACGACCTCGGCCGCTTCGTGCGCGCGCAGGAGGGTGTGCACGAGCAGGCACTCGCAGAGCTCGCGTCCGGCCGGAAGCGGTCGCACTGGATGTGGTTCGTGTTCCCGCAGCTCGCCGGGCTCGGGCGCAGTGCGACGGCGCAGCGGTACGCGGTCGAGGGGCTCGCCGAGGCGCGGGCGTTCCTGGCGCACCCCGTGCTCGGGCCCCGGCTGCTCGAGGCCTCCCGGACCGCGGCCGCCGCACCCGCACGGAGCGCGGACGACCTGTTCGGCGGGATCGACGCGATGAAGGCCCGCTCGTCGATGACGTTGTTCGCCAGGGCCGCGGCGGACCCGGCCCCGTTCCGCGCCGTGCTCGACCGGTGGTTCGACGGGACCGAGGACCCCCTGACGGTCCGGCTCCTCGACGAGCCGTGAGCACGTCGGGTCAGGACCCGGCGACGCGTGACGGACGACCGCTCACATATCAGGTACGGTGATCACGCGCCGACACCGACCGGTCCGGCGTCCCACACCGTCCACCGAGAACGAGGACACCCGCATGCCGGTCCCCAGCAGCGCACCCACCGAGCACCAGCTGCTCCGCGACACCGTCCGCCACAAGATCCACGCCGCGATCATGGACGGCACGCTCGTGCCCGGCGAGCGGCTGAACGACGACGAGCTCATCGCGTGGCTGGGTGTCTCCCGCACCCCGATCCGTGAGGCCCTCAGCCAGCTCGCCCGCGCCGGCCTGATCGAGATGGCGCCGAACCGGTACACCCGGGTCACCACGCCGAAGGCCGAGGAGGTCGTCGAGGCGATGCAGACCCTCGGCGTGCTGTTCGGCGGGGTCGTCCGCCTGGCCGTCCCCCGGCTCACGGCGTCGACACGGAAGAAGATCCTGGCGCAGCTCGACCGGACGATCGCCGAGCTCGACGCCCACGACGTCCCGGCCGTCAACCGCGACGCCCTCTCCGTCTTCGGGCTCTACGTCGACGCCTGCGGCAACGAGAACCTGCAGCGGGTGTGCCGCGACACCACGGACGGGCTGGCCTTCCGTCTGCGTCTGCCGAACCTGGACGAACTCATCGACTGGGACCAGCTGACCGCCGACTTCCGACGGCTGCGCGACGCGACCGAGAGCGGCGACAACGTGGCGGCCGAGCTCGCCACCGAGGCGATCCACCTGCTCCCGGGCGAGAAGCAGCACCGCCACGGCTGAACGGCCCTGTCAGTCCGTACAGGAACGCCCGTCCCGGATGCCGGGGCGGGCGTTCCCGCACCCGGCGCCGGGCTCCCGCGGGGCGCTCCGTCACAGCCGCGCGCGCACCGGTAGCATCGCTCCGACCACGGTCGAACCGCCTCGACCCGACGACCCGGGAGCCCGCATGAGCCACCGCCAGCCGGACCGCACCGAGATCGCCGCGCGCCTCGCCGCGGCGGTCGGGCGCATCAACCGCCGCGCCCGCACCGACTCGGCCTCGCTGGGCTACGGTCTCGTCTCCGCGCTCGCCACCATCCAGACCGAGGGACCCCTGCGCCCGGGCGACCTGTCGCGGATCGAGGTGGTCACGAAGCCGACCATGACGCGCATCCTGACCGAGCTCGAACAGCGCGGGTTCATCGAGCGCGAGGCGGACCCCCGCGACGGTCGAGCCTTCATGGTGTCGGCCACGCCGGCCGGCATCGCCGCCGTCGAACGGGCCCGCGCGGACCGCACGGGCATCGTCGCCGAGCTCATCGCGGCGCTCCCGGCCGAGGACGTCGACTCGATCGCCGCAGCCCTCGTCGCCCTCGAGCGCATCGGGCAGGGCGAACGCACTCAGGAAGCTCCCACCTCCGAGCGCTGACACGGTCGCACCAGTGGCGTTACCGAACCGTTACACGGGGGTGGACGGACGGTTCTGCCAGTGCCCCTGGACGCGGTGTCCAGGCTGACACGTCATCGTGACGGCTTCGCCCGAGCAGGCGGCCACCCGGCCGCCCGGCGGCGGACGGACGGGCCCCACACCACCGTCCGGTCCTCCCCCGGCTCGCGGCTCCCCCACGACGGCCGTGCACGCTCCCCCACCCTCGCGTGTCCGCTCCGGCGTGCCCGGGAGTCGCCCTCCAGCCGGCCGACCACCGGAACCGATGACGCGAACCACCCCCGAAGCACCCAGCACGACCACCCCGACCCCGGTCCCCACGACCCGCCGCCAGGCACTCGACACCCCGTGCCGCCGCGTCCGCCGTGCACTCCGCAGCCGGTCCGGCCTCGTCGTCGGCGGAGCGGCAGCCGTCGCCCTCGTCGGCGGTCTCGCCACGGTCGGCACGCAGCCGGCCCTCGGCGAGGCCATCGGCATCCCCTCCGCGAGCGCCACGAGCACCCCCGCGCTGCACGGGTCGGACCTCGACCGTGCCCAGGCCGCGGCGACCATCGCGACCGCCCGCACCGTGCTCGCCGACGCGAACGACAAGACCGACACCCGCGCCCTCGAGCGCCAGGTCGCCGCACTCTCGGACTACCGCGGCATGTCCGGCTCGGCGATCACCACCCGCATCGCCTCGACCGTCGACGCCGCGACACAGGTCGCCGACGCGAGCGCGTCGCAGGACAAGGCGGACGCCGACGCGGCGGCAGCGCAGGCGCAGGCCGAGGCCGAAGCGGCGGA
>NZ_RBLU01000191.1 GCF_003989515.1 Curtobacterium sp. HSID17257 | reverse complement strand
ATTAGTCAGGTGGAGAACAACGACATCGCTGACGCGACAATAACGACGCATGAGTGTGATGACTGAGGACGTGTAGAACTATCACAGCGAGTTAGCAGCATTAATGAAGGAGGGGGTCACAGAAGGGTCGTATCACTGCAAGAGTGTAAGTGTGGTAGTCAGATGATCTGTTACTGGAGGATTTACATAACGTCAGTAGCGATTTACAAGATATAGGGATATTCTTTTTTTTTTTTTC
>NZ_RBLU01000190.1 GCF_003989515.1 Curtobacterium sp. HSID17257 | reverse complement strand
GCCCCCGTCGGTGGCGGCGCTGCCGCCCCCGTCTCCCGGACCCCGGGCGCCGTCCCGCAGGGCCCGGTCGCGGTGATCGGCCCGAACGCCCACCGCGCCGAGGCCCTGCAGGGCTGCTACTCGTTCGCGAACCACGTGCTCGCCACCCACCCGGGGCTGGACCTCGGCTTCGCGATCCCGACCGTGCTCGAGGCGCTGCAGGACTCGCTCGGACCCGACGCCGTCCGGTACGCCCGCGGCACCGAGGTCGAGGGCGACGACCGCTCCGGCATCGCCGAGGCCGTCGCGGTCGCGCAGGAGTCCGCCGTCGCGGTCGTGGTGGTCGGCGACCAGGCCGGCCTGTTCGGTCGTGGCACGGTCGGCGAGGGCAACGACTCCGAGTCGCTCGACCTGCCCGGGGTGCAGCGCGAGCTCGTCGAGGCCGTCGTCGGCACCGGCACCCCGACCGTCGTCGTGCTGCTCACCGGTCGCCCGTACGCCATCGGCTGGGCGCTCGACGGCGACCAGCACAAGCCCGCGGCGGTCGTGCAGGCGTTCTTCCCCGGCGAGGAGGGCGGCACCGCGATCGCCGACCTGCTCACCGGCGCCGCCGCACCCTCGGGTCGCCTGCCGGTCTCGCTGCCGCGGTCGGCCGGGGCCCAGCCGTACTCGTACCTGCACCCGCGCCTCGGTGGTCCGTCCGACGTCACGGCGACGGACTCCACCCCGGTCCGACCGTTCGGCTTCGGCCTGACGTGGACGTCCTTCGCGTACGAGGACCTGACCGTGGACGGGACCGCGACCACGGACGGGTCGTTCACCGCGTCGGTCACCGTGCGGAACACCGGCCACCGGGACGGCGTCGAGGTCGTCCAGCTCTACGGGCACGACCCGCACGCGTCGATCACGCGTCCGGTCGCGCAGCTGCTCGGGTACGCGCGGGTCGCCGTGGCGGCGGGGGAGTCCGTCACGGTGCGGTTCGACGTGCCCGTCGCGCGGTTCGCCTTCACCGACCGTGCGATGCGGAAGGTGGTCGAGCCGGGCGACGTCGAGGTGTGGGTCGCGTCCGACGCGTCGGCGTCGCGGCCGGGAGGCCCGCTGGAGACGGGCGGCATCGTCGCGTCCGGCGACGGGCCGGTCCGGCACGAGTTCCCCCGGTCGGCGACGGAGCGTGCGGTCGTTGGCCTGACCGGCGCCGTGCACGGGGTCTCGCTGGCCGACCGGCGCACCGTCACCTGGACGACCGTCTGACCGAGGACGCCGTCGCGGAGTGTCCGGATCAGGGACCCCGCGGCGGCGTCCGCGTGCGTCCCGACGTCGGGCCGGTACGGTGGAACGAGTCTTCCACGGGGACCGCGACACGGTGTGCCACCACGCACCGCGGCCCCGGTGGACCAGGAGGAGGACGACACCCGTGAGCACCGACGACCAGGCACGCGTGCGCAGCGCGCTCGTCGCGGCGCTCGACGTCGTCGACGCGCCACCGTCGGAGCGCTTCGAGCGCATCGTCCGGGTCGCACGCGAGGTCTTCGACGTGCCGCTGTCCTACGTCAACGTGCTCGACGACGACCTGCTGCACACCCTCACGCCGAACGTCCCCGACGAGATCGTCTCCGGACCGGTCGGGTGGTCGTTCTGCCAGCTGACGGTGCAGCACACGGAGCCGACCGTGGTGCCGGACACCACGGCCGATCCCCGTACCGCCGACCTGCCGGGCGTCACGCGGCGCGGCATCCGGTTCTACGCGGGCGTCCCGCTGACCATCGCCGGCGGGGAGCCCGTCGGGACGCTCTGCCTCATGGACACCCGACCGCGCGCGTTCTCCCCGCAGGACACCGCCGCGCTCATCGACCTCGGGCACTGGGCCGAACGTGCCCTCGGGCAGGGGTTGCACCACGACCGCCTGCTCGAGGTCGCCACCGCCCTCGCGCCGCGCGCCGTCGCACCCGCCGGGTACCGGGTCGACGGGATCACCGTGCCCTACGGGGACCTCAGCGGCGACCTGCACGACTGGTCCGTGGTCGACGGTGACCTCGTGCTGACCCTCGCCGACGTCATGGGGAAGGAACAACCGGCCGCGCTGCTCGCGGCGGGCATCCGCTCCGCCCTCCGGCAGCACCGGACCGTCCCGCCCGTCGCAGCGGTCACCGCCGTCGAACCCGCCCTCGCGGAGGACCTCGGCCGCGCGAGCGCCTTCGCCACCCTGTTCCACGCCCGGCTCGACCCGGCCAGCGGGGTCGTCGACATCGTGGACGCGGGCCACGGGCTGGCGGTGCACGTGCCGGCGGACGGCACGCCGAGCGTGCTCCGGTCGCACGGGCTGCCGCTCGGACTGCACCCGGAGGGCACCCCGCGCCGGGCGTCGACCACGACCCTGGAGCCCGGCGACGCCCTCGTCGTGGTGAGCGACGGGGCGCTCGACCTGGGCGACGGCACGATCGACACGCTGCTCGACCTCGCCCGGACGCTGCGCACCGCGTCCGGCGTCGTCGCCTTCCTCGAGACGGTGCGGCTGCGCGCGGCCGAGCGGGCCGAGGACGACGTGACGGTCGTCGTCCTCGGCCGGGCCTGACCGCGCAGCGCTGAGGTGGTCCGCCACCGTGTTCGCTCGAGCGCGTCAGGGGCGGTGGTCGTACCGACCCGGACGCGGGTCGAGCGGGAGCTGCCGTGGCGACTGCGCGCCGTTCCTCGCGGCGCCCACGGCCGTCACGGAGCGCGTCACGATGCTCACCGCGGTCGCGAACCAGCCGCGCTTCCGCGGGTGCTCGAACGCGTCGTCGCCCCACGGTCGATCGTCGTCGGTGTCCCCCATGACGCCCCTCCTGGTCGCTGTGCCCGCGAGGCTACACGGCCGTGGACCGCACCGGGAGGCCCGGGACCCGTGCACGCTCCGGGAACCCCGGGGGAGCGTGGGTACCGTGGCCCTCCTCACACCGTGAAGGAGCACGCCATGACCGACGCCGACGACCCGCGCGACACCGTCAACGACCCCGAGGGCACCGAGAAGCCCGACGGCCTCGGCGAGGACGGCACGATCCCCGCGCACCCCGAGGGGGTGGCCGCTGGCTTCGCCGGCGACGACTCGCACTTCAACCCCGAAGAGGACGACGAGTCGGCGGACTAGCCGGACCCGACCACGAGACGGGACGGGAGGCCCGTGGCGACGCCGCCACGGGCCTCCCGTGTGTCCCCGGTCGCCGCGTCGCCACCGGGACCGGTCCGCGGATCGGTACCGTGTCGGACATGGCCCGCTTCACGCCCCCCGCTGCCGACGCGATGCGCGCGACCCTGCTCGCCGCCGCCCGCGACGAGTTCGCCGCCCACGGGCTGGCCGGGGCGCGCGTCGAGCA
>NZ_RBLU01000189.1 GCF_003989515.1 Curtobacterium sp. HSID17257 | reverse complement strand
AAAAAAAAAAAAAAGAAAAAGATCATTGAGATGAGAGGCATTAGAATATACACGATAAAGACAGCCATAAGCATCGAGCAATAGATGATGAACTCAATGCATATGTGATAGTCAACACTGAGACACGCGCTATAAGAGATCTCTAATACTAGTAAGTGTCGTGAGATATTAAGAGAGATATTGCTGTGGCTCTCATACTGTGAAGTTGCATGTAGCTGACAACTTGTCTGCCA
>NZ_RBLU01000017.1 GCF_003989515.1 Curtobacterium sp. HSID17257 | reverse complement strand
TGCAGGCACCGTGAAGCCACTGACCGAAGCAGACATCCGTTCGTCGTTCGTGAACGCCACCCCGGACGAGCTCGAGCAGCTCCCGATCCCGGGGTTGCACGAGATGCTGTGGGACGAGCGCGAGTTCCTGGGCTGGCGCGACCCCCAGGCCGCCCGTCGCGGCTACATCGTGTCCTGGATCGACGACCGCCCGGTGGGCATCGTCGTCCGTTCCGCCGGTGGCTCCCTGCGACCCGGCATCGCCGCGATGTGCTCGTTCTGCCACTCGCCGCAGCCGGCGACGCAGGTGCGGCTGTTCTCGGCCGCGCGCGCCGGCGAGTCCGGACGCAACGGCAACACCATCGGCTCGTACATCTGCGAGGACCTCGGCTGCTCGATGCTCATCCGCACGGCGCCGCCGCACCTCAACCCGCCGGCGACGATCGCCATGCGCGGCGAGGCGCTGCTGCAGCGCGTGCGGAACTTCACCGAGGACGTCTCGAAGACCGCGTGAGCCGCTTCGACACCGCGCGGTGGGCCGTCGTCGAGGAGTCCGGCGACGGACGGTGGCGGCTCAGCATCCGCGACGAGGCCGACGACGAGCTCGGCGCGCTCGGCCTCGGCGTCGAGGGGGTGTGGGACCCCGACGTCGAGCCGCACGTGGCGTTCGTGCTCGTGCAGCTCGGCCTGACCCTGCGCGGAGCACGACCGTGGCACGCGGACGAGCTCGGCGACCAGCGGGCCCCGGTGCTGCCGCTCGGGTGACCGAGAGCGTCGGTGCGTCGACGCGGCGCGGGCGACTCAGTGCTCGGTGGCCGCGATGAAGTTCCGGAGGATCTCGCGGTCGTCGTCGGCTCGGACCGCCCAGACGAGTTCACTCCGGGCGGGGTCGTCCTGCAGGGGCAGCAGCACCACCGTGTCGGGCGCCGCGAGGGTCGCGCTCTCCGGGGCGACCGTCACGCCCAGCCCCGCTCCGACGAGGTGCAGCACGGTGGCCCACGTGGTGGCCTCCTGGACGACCTCGGGCCGACGCCCCTCTACGACCACGGGCGCGAGGTTGCGCTCGGTGGCGACCGCACCGGCGACCGCGGGGAAGAACACGAACGGGTCGTCGACCAGTTCGGTGCCGCGGATCGACGCCCGCTCCGCGAGCCGGTGCCCGTGCGGCACGGCCGCGACGAACCGCTCCCGTCGGAACGGCAGGAAGCGCACGGCGAGGTCCGGGTCGGGGTCGCGCAGGACCGCCAGGTCGAGCTCGCCCCGGACGATGCGGGCGAGGAGCGACGAGGAGTAGCCCTCCGTCAGCTCGACACGGACGAGCGGGTACTGCTGGCGGAAGGCCTGGACGCGCTCGATCGGACCGAGCGGCAGTGCCGAGACGACGAACCCGACGTCCAGCCGTCCGGCCTCACCCCGTCCGACCCGCACGACCTCGTCGACGTCGCGCGCTGCCTGGTCGAGCAGCGAGCGCGCCCGGCCCTGCAGCACCCGGCCGGCCGCGGTCAGCGCGACGCTGCGCGAGGTCCGGACGAACAGGTCGACCCCGAGGTCGCGCTCGGTCCGTCGGATCTGCTGCGAGAGCGCGGGCTGGGCGATGCGCAGTCGCTCGGCGGCCCGCCCGAAGTGCAGCTCGTCGGCGACGGCGAGGAACGCCCGGAGCTGCCGCAGGTCCACATCCATGCACGCAGCCTATCGATCAGCGCGAACGAGTATTGGACGCGATCAGATCGCCGTCCGAGGATGGGTCCATGCCCGAGACGACCTCCACGCTGACCATCGCCGAACTCGAGTCCGCCGCCGACGCCGCTGCCTTCCGCACCCTCAACGAGGCGTGGATCGAGCAGTACTTCTCCCTCGAGGACGAGGACCGCGCGATCCTCGGCGACCCGACCGGTCGCATCGTCGAGCCGGGTGGTGCGGTGTTCGTCGCGCGGCTCGACGACGAGGTCATCGGCTGCATCGGGATCATGCCGGTCGGTGAGCGCGTGTTCGAGCTCGTCAAGATGGCGGTCTCGCTGGCGCACCAGGGGCACGGCACCGGCCGGAGGCTCATCGCGGCCGCGCTCGACCGTGCCCGGGCCCTCGGCGCGCAGCGGATAGCACTCGAGAGCAACAGCCGCCTGGCGAGCGCCGTGCACCTGTACGAGGCGTTCGGCTTCCGGCACCTCGAGCACGACGAGATCGCCCCGAGCCCCTACGTCCGCGCCGACGTCCACATGGTGCTCGACCTGGCCTGACCACCACCCGGTACCGTCGGGATCGTGCACATCCGACCGCGCCGCGACGAGGACCTGGAGCACCTGGTCCACGTGCTCCGACGCACGCACGACGACGACGGGTACCCCGCGCACTGGCCGGACGATCCGGTCGCGTGGCTGACCCCGCCCGGGCACCGCTCGGCATGGGCAGCGTGGTCGTCGGGCAGCGTGGTCGGTCACGTCGGACTGGCCGCTCCCGCCGCGGACGCGGCACCGCTGGTCACCCGACTCGTGGTCCACCCGGACCACCGTGGGCAGGGCATCGCCGACGCCCTGTTGGCGGCTGCCGAAGGTTCCGCAGGGTCACCGGTCCTGCGGCTCGACGTGACCGAGGAGACGCCCGGCGCGTGGCGACTCTACGAACGCCGTGGCTGGCGGCTGATCCACCGGTCCCCCGCGGACTGGGCGAAGCCGGACGGGACCGTCCCGACGATGCGGTGGTACGAGAAGCGCCTGCGGTGAGCCGGTACGCTCGCGGCATGGCGACGTACGAGGTGCAGGCCGTCCGCGAGCGCGGCGTGTGGCAGGTGTTCATCGAGGGGACCCCGATCACCGAGGTCCTGCGCTGGTCGTCGGTCGGGCCGGTCGCGCGGGAGTTCCTCGCCATGGACCGCGACGACGACCTGCGCATCCGCGTCGTCGGGCGCAACCAGTACGTCGACGCCCCGTCCGACTGAGCCGTGCGCGCTCCGCAGCGAGACTCGCGCTGAGCGACGTTCCTCGCGTGCCCGGACCCGAGACGGGTCGCTGAGCGCGAGACTCGTGCGAGTGCGAGCCCCCGTCGCTCACGCGACGTGCCAGACCAGCCCCTCCTGCGCACTCGACGGGTAGGCCGCCGCGATGCGGTGGACCGCCTCGCGCAGGGTCTCGGGCGAGCACGCCAGGTTGAGCCGCGCGAACCCCCGCCCCTGCGCGCCGAAGCCCAGCCCGGAGTTCAGCGCAACGTAGGCGTGCTCGCGGAGCGGCACCGCCGGGTCGTCCCCGAGCCCGATCCCCCGGAAGTCGAGCCACGCCAGGTACCCCGCGCGCGGACGGGTGTAGACGACCCCGGGCAGGTGCTCGGCGAGCAGGGACCCGAGCAGCCGTTCGTTCGCGACGATGCGGGCGACGACGTCGTCGAGCCAGTCCGTCGCCAGGGTGAACGCGGCGAGGTTCGCGTGCAGCCCGAGGATGCTCGTGCGGCAGGCGACCTCCTCCCACAGCGTGTCGAGCAGCGCAGCGGTGCGGTCGTCCCCGGCCACCATCACCGAGCACTTCACCCCGGCGAGGTTCCACCCCTTGCTCGCACTCGTCACGCAGACACTGCGGGCGCCGTGCTGCTCGGCGACCATCGCGAACGGGGTGAAGCGGACACCGGGGTGCGTCAGCGGGGCATGGATCTCGTCGCTGATGACGAGCACGTCGTACCGTGCCGCCAACTCGGCGAGGGCCTCGAGGTCGGCACGGTCGTGCACGAGCCCCATCGGGTTGTGCGGGTTGCAGAGCAGGAACACCCGGACCCCGTCGGCGAAGGCGCGCTCGAGCCCGGCCAGGTCGAGCCGGTAGACGCCCCACTGCTCGGCGAGCGGGACCTCCTCGACCTGACACCGTGCTTCCTCGACGAGCTCGAAGAACGGCGGGTACACCGGCGGGGTGATCGCGACGCGTCCGCCGTCGGGCAGCGCGAGCCGCAGCGACTCGACGATCCCGACGCTGACGTCGGTCGCCAGGTGCACACGCTCCGGGTCGACCGCCCAGCCCCACCGGTCGCGCGCGAACTGCGCGAACGCCGGAGCGAGCGGCCCGGGGCCGTCGAGGTACCCGAGGTCGGACTGTTGCACCCGCTCGACCAGCGCCTGGCGGATCGCCGGCGCGACGTCGTGGTCCATCTCGGCGACGAACAGGGGCAGCACGTCGGGCGCGTACCGCGTCCACTTGATGCTCGTGCGGACCCCGCGGAGCGTGCCGACCGGGTCCTGTTCGTCGTCAGCCATGCGTCCCAGCATGCAACGACCGTGAGGTCCGGTGCGAGTCGGGCCGTCATCCTGCGTCGTCGTCGGATCACCTCCCGGGCACGGCGCACCCCGGCCGCATAGGTTCGGCACCATGAGCACGAGCACCGCCGACAAGGCGACCACCCTCAAGCAGCTGCACGAAGCCCCCGAGATCCTGCGCGTCGTCAACGTGTGGGACGCGATCAGCGCGAAGGTCGTCAGCGACCTGCCGGAGACGAAGGCCATCGCGACGGCCGGGCACTCGATCGCCGCGAGCCACGGCTACGACGACGGCGGGATGCCGCTCGACGTCGCCCTCGCCGGCGCCGCGACCGTCGCCGCCGCGACGGACCTGCCCGTCACGGCGGACCTGGACGACGGGTACGCGGACCCGGCCGAGACGATCCGTCGCGCGATCGCCGCCGGGATCGTCGGCGCGAACGTCGAGGACCGTCTCCGCCCCTTCGACGAGGCCGTCGCACGCGTCGCCGCGATCACCGCCGCCGCCGAGGCCGAGGGCGTCGCCTTCCAGCTCAACGCGCGCACCGACGCGATCGTCCGGGGCGGCGACCGCCCGATCGACGAGAGCATCGAGGACGCCATCGCACGCGGGAAGGCGTTCCTCGACAACGGCGCCGCACTCGTCTTCGTGCCGGGTGCGATCCAGCGCGACGTGGTCGAGCGACTCGTCGACGGGCTCGGCCGCGGCAAGCTCTCGGTGATCGGGCTGCCCGGTGCCCTGCCCGCGGCGGAGTACGAGGCGCTCGGCGTCGCGCGCATCTCCTACGGTCCGCTCACGCAGCGCGTCGCGCTGCGTGCGCTCCGTGACCTGGCGACCGACCTGTACGGCGACGGCGTCGTGCCGGAGGACACCCCCGCCCTCAACTGACGGCCCACCGGACGGGAGGCGCGGTGCACGCTCGCACCGCGCCTCCCGTCCGTCTTCCTGGACGTTCCGGACGAAGCGACGTATAGTGTCTTCTTGGTGCACTGCAGCGAACCCATCTGACTCGCGCACACCAGCACGTCTCGTACCGACCCGCCGGGTCGCATTCCACCGAGACCACCGCTCAGTCCGGACGGACGAGCAGCACGTCGAGACACGACGTGCGCACCCGCAGCCGATGCGTCGTGCCGGACCACGGAGTCCGCCGACCAGAGCACGGCCGGGTGCCGAACGACCAGGAAGTACCGCACCACCATGACCAGCAACGACCGCATCACCATCTCCGGGACCGCACTCGCGGCCCCCACCGTCTCCCCCGACCGCATCGCCGAGTTCCCGGTGCGCGACGACCGCTCGCAGCGCGAGTACCTCGTCCGCATCCCGGCCGACGACCTCCGCCTGTTCGTCACGCGTGACGCACGCGTGGACGTCGACGGCGAGGCCGGCTGGACCGTGCCCGGCCGCTCCTGGCGGGGCGAGTCGAGCCGGACCATCCTGCTCGCGCGCCGCGTCGGCAAGGGCGAGCTCGCCCTGGCCGCCTAGGTCGGACCTCGCCCGGGACCGCTCACACGGTCCCCGGTCCACACACGACGAACGCCGTCGGCCCAGCGCCGGCGGCGTTCGTCGTCTGTGCCTCCGGGTTGTCAGGCCGGGCCGTGCGACGACGGTTGCTCGGCGCCGCGGAACCGCAGCCCGCCGTCCGCGTTCACCGGCAGCGCCGGACCCGCGCGCCGTGCCGCGTCACGCAGACGACGGATGAACGCCGGGTCCTCGGGCTCGAGCTCGTCGTCCGGGGCGACCGTCACGCAGAGTTCGCTCGCCGGGCCGACCAGCAGGATCGACGTCGACACCGCGCCGTCGTCGCCCACGCTCGGCACCGTGATCGTGTCGGTGCGCGAGTTCGCTCCGAGGACGGCCGCGTAGTCGGCGACCGCATCCGCGATCAGGTCCCCCGTGAGGATCAGGCTCGCGTCGTAGTGGATGTACTTCACGTCTCCTCCTCATCTCTCCCTCGACGGTAGGTACCGCGTGTGCGAGGACGTACGGAGTGTGCGTTCCGTGGCCAGAGTGCCCCCGGCACGGGCGGCGATCAGACCTGCGGCGGTTCCGTGCGCAGGCGCTTCGCCTCGGGCTCGTCGGAGTGCGACGACGCAGCGTCCGTGAACCGCCCGCCGCCCACGACCGCGATGCGGCGCCCGAGCTCGTTGACCAGGTCCTCGTCATCCGGCTCGAGCTCGTCGTCGGGAGCCGCCTCGACCATGATCTGGGAAGCCGGGCCGAGCAGCACCTGCGCCGTGGTGCCGTAGCCCTCGGCGTCCGCGGTCGGGATCTCGACGATGTCCGTCGTCCCGTTCTCGCCGAGCGCAGCAGCGTAGGCGAGCACCGCCTCGGCGATCGCGTCGCCGGTCATCACTCGGTTCTCTCCGTAGACCACGTACTTCATGGGTCCAGTCAACGCCGCACCCTTGGTGAGCACTCAGGTCGGACGGGCCGCGGGGGACGCGCTGCTGCTCCGCCACGCCGGGCCTGCACGGCTGCGGAGATCGGCTCTTCCCAGTTCTGGGGACTGGTCAGGGCAACGCCCACCCGTTGGACTGGTCCCATGCGATCGTTCCACCCCCTCGACACGTCAGCGCTGCTCCGGGTCGAGATCGTCGACGCGATGATCCGCGTGCTCCGCGCGAACGCCCTGCACGAGGTGTCGTACGAGCACGTGGCCACCGAGGCGTCGCAGTCGCTCGACGTCGTCACCGAGGTGTTCCCGACCTGGGACGGACTCCTGCTCGCCACCATCGACCAGTGGAACGACCAGCGGACCACCGCGCTGCTGCCGATCGCCGAGCGCAGCGGCACGATCGTGTTCCTCCGCGCCATCGTCCGCGCGAACGTCGCCGACCCGTCGCTCATGCGGTTCCTGACCTCGACGCTCAACATCGCCGCGACGCCGCACCACCCGCTCGCGCCCATGCTCCACCTCCGCTGGCGGCGCTTCCACGCGTTCGTGCTCGCGGCCCTGCAGCGCGACGTCGAGCTCGGCCGGGAGCCGCGCACGATGGAGCCGGCTCGTGGCGCCGAGCAGCTCCTCGCGACGTACGAGGGGCTGCAGCTGCAGTCGATGGTCCGGCCGGAGATGGACCTGCTCGAGTCGTTCGACCGTGCGGTCACCCGGCTCCGCGAGGGGTGGTCCCGGGAGTACGTGCCGCCGGTGTGGGACCTCGAGGCCGTCGGCGGCGTCTGACGGACAGCAGCGCCCGCGCAGCCCTCGGCTGCACGGGCGCTCCCGGCCACGGCGCTCAGTTGTTGAAGCGGAACTCCACCACGTCGCCGTCCTGCATGACGTAGTCCTTGCCCTCGATGCGGGCCTTGCCGTGCGCACGCGCCTCGGCGATCGAGCCGGCCGCCATGAGGTCCTCGAACGAGATGACCTCGGCCTTGATGAAGCCCTTCTCGAAGTCGGTGTGGATGACGCCGGCGGCCTGGGGAGCCTTCCACCCCTTGCCGATCGTCCACGCCCGCGCTTCCTTCGGCCCCGCGGTGAGGTAGGTCTGCAGCCCGAGGGTGTCGAACCCGATGCGGGCGAGCTGGTCGAGGCCCGACTCGGTCTGCCCGGTCGACTCGAGGAGCTCGGCGGCGTCCTCGGGGTCGAGGTCGATGAGCTCGGACTCGATCTTCGCGTCGAGGAACACGGCCTGGGCGGGAGCGACCAGCGCGGAGAGCTCGGCCTTGCGCGACTCGTCGGTGAGCACGGCCTCGTCGACGTTGAACACGAAGATGAAGGGCTTGGCGGACAGCAGCCCGAGCTCGCGGATCGGCTCGAGGTCGATCGAGGTCGCGGACAGCAGGGTGCCCTGCTCGAGCGCGGCCTTGGCCTCGTTCGCGGTCTCGAGCACGATCGGCTCGGCCTGCTTGAGCTTCACGGTCTTCTCGTACCGGGGCAGGGCCTTCTCGATGGTCTCGAGGTCGGCGAGGATGAGCTCGGTGTTGATGACCTCGAGGTCGTCCTTCGGCGAGACCTTGTTCGCCACGTGCACGACGTCGTCGTCGGCGAAGCCGCGGACGACCTGCGCGATGGCGTCGGCCTCGCGGATGTTCGCGAGGAACTTGTTGCCGAGGCCCTCGCCCTCGCTCGCACCCTTGACGATGCCGGCGATGTCGACGAACGAGACGGGTGCCGGGACGGTCTTCTCGGAGCTGAAGAGCGTCGCGAGCTGGTCGAGCCGCGGGTCGGGCAGGTTCACCACGCCGACGTTCGGTTCGATCGTCGCGAACGGGTAGTTCGCGGCGAGGACCTGGTTCTTGGTCAGGGCGTTGAACAGGGTCGACTTGCCGACGTTCGGGAGACCGACGATTCCGATGGTGAGAGCCACGGGAGGACAGCCTACCGGCGGCGACCCGCCGGAGCCGACCCGTCCCTCCAGGCCGGTGTCGTCAGGACGGCCAGATGCCGGACAGGAAGCTCACGAACGTGAGCAGCAGGCCCTGCGCGATCCCGAGCACGATGCAGGCGACCAGCCCACCGGTGGCGAGCAGCGTCACACCAAGACCCACCCCTCGGCGGACCGTGTGCGGCTGCGCATCCACGCGCTGCGCGTGCGCCAGCAGCTCGTCCAGGTCCCTCGGCTCCCCCATGCGCCCGACTGTACGTCGCGGCGGATCAGGACACCAGCGTCGCGATCCGCTCGTCGACCAGGGCGAGCACGTCGGCCTGGAGGCGCTGGGAACGCCGCCAGTCACCGCGCACCTCGAGCGCGTGGTCGGCTCCGTCGACCGTGTGCAGCCCGGCACGGGTCGTCGCGACCGCGGACGGCAGCCACATCGGGTCGGCGGACCCGCCGACCGCGAGCGATCCGGGGCCCGCCGCGGCGAGCGCTCCGACCACGGCCGAGTGCGTCAGGACCGGCGTGAGCCACACACCGTCGACGCCGTCCCGGACCGCCCAGGGCAGGGCGAAGCACCCGAACGACTTCGCGACGACGAGGTCCGGGCGGCGGCCGTCGAGCGCGCCTGCCACCTGGTGCTCGACGAAGGCGACCGGGTCGTCCTTCGCTGCGGCGTCGACCGTCCACGTCGGCGCGACGACCTCGACGCCGCGCTGCTCGGCGATCGCGCGGGTCCACCAGAGCAGGGGCGCCTGCTGTCCGTAGCCGGCACCGGGCAGGACGAGGACGAGCGGCGGGGAGGTCGGTCCGGTCACGCTTCGGACGCTACCGCGCCGGGCCGCAACGCCGGGGCCGCGTGCGGGTGATGTCGGAACCCCGTGCGACCATCGAGGGCGTGCCGTTGAACTTCACCGCGATCGACTTCGAGACCGCGAACAGCTCCCCCGCGAGCGCCTGCTCCGTCGGACTCGTCAAGGTCCGCGGCGGCCGCGTGGTCGAGCGGGCGTCCTGGTTCATCAAGCCGCCGGTGGGGCACGACGCCTTCCTCGAGTGGAACACCCGCATCCACGGCATCGTCGCGACGGACGTCGTCGGGGCCAAGGGCTGGGCCGAGCAGTACCGCGACATCGTGGCGTTCGCAGAGGGGGACGTCCTGGTCGCGCACAACGCCCGCTTCGACATGGGCGTGATCGCCGGCGGGTGCTCGGCGACGGGCACCGAGCTCGCCGAGCACCACTCACTGTGCTCCCTGCAGGTGGCGCGGAAGACCTACACGCTCGACTCGTACCGCCTGCCGATGGCGGCTCGCGCGGCCGGCCACGAGGGCTTCCAGCACCACGACGCTGCTGCCGACGCCGAGGCCTGCGCCGCGATCGTCGTGCACGCTGCGGGCCAGCACGGCTGCGACACGGTCGAGGCACTCGGTGCGGCGACCCGGGTGCACATCGCGCCGGTGCGTCCGCGGACCGAGCAGCCCCGCGCGGCGGCCCAGCCTCGGCTGTCGAACCGCCCGATGATCTTCGCCGACTGACGCCGTCCGGTCGCCGGGGCGGCGGAACGCCGGTGGTATTGTCACGACATTGCCCTACGGTGCCGTCGCCGGTGCCCTCTCCCCCGAAGGACCGCGATGACCAACGAAGGCCAGCTGCCGTCCGACCTGTTCATGGACCTCGATCGGTCCGGGCCGATGCCGCTGTACTTCCAGGTCGCCTCGCGCATCGAGGAGGCGATCCGCTCCGGAGCGATGCCGCCCGGTGCCCGGCTCGAGAACGAGATCGCCCTCGGCGAGCGACTCGGGCTGTCGCGTCCGACGATCCGTCGGGCGATCCAGGACCTCGTCGACAAGGGCCTGCTCGTCCGCCGTCGCGGCATCGGCACGCAGGTCGTGCACGGGCCGGTGACGCGCAAGGTCGAACTGACGAGCCTGTACGACGACCTGGCGCAGGGTGCGCAGACTCCGGCGACGAAGCTGCTCGCGCGCGACGACGTGCCCGCGAGCGACGTCGTGGCCGAGGCACTCGGCATCGCGCCGGGCACGACCGTGGCACACATCCGTCGGGTCCGCTTCGCCGAGGACGTGCCGATGGCGATCCTCGAGAACTTCCTGCCGCCCGAGTTCGCCGACATCACCGACGACGACCTGCAGGCGCACGGGCTCTACCAGCTGCTCCGCGGCCGAGGAGTCACGATGCGCGTCGCGAAGCAGCGGATCGGGGCGCGGGCGGTCGCGGACGACGAGGCCTCGTTGCTCGAGATCGAGGACGGCGACCCCGTGCTGACCATGACCCGCACCGCGTACGACGCATCGGGCCGGGCGGTGGAGTACGGCGTGCACTGCTACCGCCCGGACCGCTACTCGTTCGAGGTCACCCTCGTCGACAAGTAGGCGACGGACCCGCTGCCTCAGCCCGCGGACGGCACGCCGAGCTCGCCGGTCAGGTACTGGGCGCGACCGAACCCGAAGGACCAGTCCTGCGGGCCGTTCTCGACGTAGCCGATGAAGACGTCCTCGCTCGCGACGCCGACCCCGGCCAGCCGATCGTGGACCGCGCGGTAGAGGCCCTGCTTCGCCTCGTCGCTGCGCCCGCGCTGCGTGAAGACCTGGATGACGACGACCCCCTCGGTGCGCTCGAAGCCGAGACCGGCGTCCTCGGCGATGATCTGCTGCGCGGGGTGTTCGGTGATCACCTGGAAGCGGTCGCGCTCCGGGATGCCGTACTCGGCCACGATGGCGGTGTGGATCGCGTCGGCGATCGCACGGACCTCCTCCGGGGTGCGGCCGGTGGCGAGGTCGATACGGACGAGCGGCATGGTGCCTCCTGATTCGGGAACTTTGTCCTTACATACTAACAAGCGCATGTCCAGAAGTCTCCCCATGACGGACGGGAGGCGCGGTGCCAGCCTGCACCGCGCCTCCCGTCCACCTCCAGGCGTGTCTACAGCACCGGTGCCGCCGCGTCCGTCGTCAGTCGTCCGTCCACCCGCGCCACGTCGTGCCACGCGCCGTCGGCGAGCGACGCCTCCGCCGCCTCCACGATCGACGCAGCCGCCAATCCATCGGCGACCGAGGGCGCGAGCTGCTCGCCGCGCAGCACGCTCGCGACGAACTGTGCCGCCTCGATCGTCTTGAGGTCGTCGTACCCCATCGCTGTGCCGGCACCGGGCTGGAAGCGCGCGAAGTGGCCGTCGCCCGGCGCGACGAGGTGCGTGACGTACCCGTCGACCTCCTGCCCGTCGAGCGCGACCTGCAGCTCGTTCAGGCGCTGGAAGTCCCACCGGACCGAGCCCTGCGTGCCGTAGACCTCGAGCGTGTACTCGGCGTGCGGGCCACGCATCACGCGGCTCGAGTCCATGGTGCCGACCGCGCCGCCCGCGAAGCGGAACAGGAGGGCAGCGTAGTCCTCGTTCTCGACGGCGCCGTGCTCGCCCGTCGCGGCCGCCGAACGGTCCACGATCCCCGTCCCGGGCCTGGGCCGGGTGTCGATGAAGGTCTCGGCGAGCGCCGTCACGCTGGTGATCCTGCCCACGAGGTACTGCGCGAGGTCCAGGCCGTGGGACAGCAGGTCACCGAGGACACCCGACCCCGCCCGCTCACGCTCGAAGCGCCAGGTGAGCGGGGCGTCCGGGTCGGACGAGTAGTCGGCGAGGAGCGACCCGCGCACGTTCGTGATGCGACCGAGGCGACCGCTCCGGACGAGCTCGCGGGCGCGCTGGATCGCCGGAGCGTGCCGGTAGTTGAAGCCGACGCTCGTGACGAGGCCCGCTCGCTCGACGGCTTCGTGGATCGCCCGGGAGTCGCTGGCGTACCGACCCATCGGCTTCTCGATCCAGAACGGCTTGCCGGCGGCAGCAGCCGCCACCGCCATCTCCCGGTGCAGGAAGTTCGGCGAGCAGATCGAGACGACGTCGACCGCGGGGTCGGCGAGGACCTCGTGGAAGTCGGCGACCGCGCGCTCGTACCCGAGGCGACCGACGGCCTGGTCGCGGGCCTCGGGCACGGGGTCGGCGGCGACCACCAGCCGCGGGCGGACGCCGAGCTCCGGGAAGTGGTCGGGCAGGGCGCGGTAGGCGCGGGAGTGCAGTCGTCCCATCCACCCGACCGAGACGAGACCGATGCCGATGGTGTCCATCGCCGTCAGACCGCCGGGACGATGATGTCGCGCACCAGGGCGTCGAGCTTCGCGTCGGCGTCCAGGAACTGCCGCAACGTGGTGACCGTCGCGCCGAACCGGTCGAACTCGTCGATCGTCATGCCGTCGACGTCGTACCCGCGGGCGAACTCCGGCGTGGCTGCGCGGAGGGCGTCGAGGACGTGCGCCGGGACCTCGTCGTCGATGGCGTCCGGTCGGAACGGCCAGGCGTTGTCGTTGATGTCCTTCGACCACTGGAACGGGGGCGAGACGACGAGGTCACCGCCCTGGAACTCCGACCACTGCAGTGCGTTGCGGAAGGCGGCGACGAGCACCCGCGACCGGAATCCGCGCTCGCGGAAGACCCGGTACGCGTGCTTCACCGCGGCGACGCCCGCCCACTCCAGGTACCCGGGGTCGATCATCACGTGGTCGCGCTTGACGACGGTCTTGAGCCAGTCGTCGAACCGTCCGGCCATGAGGGTGACGACGTGCCCGAACTCCTGCTCCGGCAGACCGTCGGCGGCCCGGCGATCGAGTGCGCGCTCGATGGCCTCGCCGACGGCGACGACCTGCGGGACCGTGAAGGACACCGTCGCGTTGATCGAGACACCGCGGTACGCGGCCTCCTCGATGGCGGCGATGCCGACCTTCGTGGCGGGGATCTTCACGATGATGTTCGGCGCGAGCTGCGAGAAACGGACTGCCTGCTCGACGAGGGCGTCGCGGTCGCGGTGGAACCGTGGGTCGGTCTGCATGCTGAGCCGGCCGTTGCGGCCACCGGAGACCTCGAACGCCGGCAGCAGCTGAGCGGCGGCGGCGATCGAGAGCTCTTCGACGGCCTTCCACCCGATCCAGGACTCCCCTGCGGTCGGGTGCTCGGCGGCGATCTGCCGGATCCGGGGCTCCCACGTCCCCGGGTCCTGCTGGATGCACGTGTACGCGATGACCGGGTTGCAGGTCGCCCCGACGGCCCCGTACTCGTGGATGGCGGTCGCCAGCTCGCGCGGGTCGGCCGAGTCGTTCCAGAGTGCGGTCGGCGTCTGCGTCGCCGCCTGCAGCGTGACGGGGCGGGTGTCGGCCTCGGCGTGGGGTGGGGTCTGCAGGGTCGTGGTCATCGGTCGAGTCCCTTCCTGATGGCGTCGAGCTGGAAGCGCGACACGGCGTCCGCGTTCTCGTCCTCGGCGAAGACGCTGGACACGGCGACGGTGTCGTCGCGGTCGGTGAACCCGATGCGGGCGAGCCCGGCCCAGAACGCGTCGAAGTCGACGTCGGCCTGGCCGACCGGCAGGTGCTGGTGCACCCGTGCGGTGTTGCCCGGCGGGTTCGAGATGTAGCGCAGGCCGTGCGACCGGGTGTGGTCGAAGGCGTCGGCGACGTGCACGAGCTGCAACGAGTCCCCTGCCGCGTCGATGATCTCGTCCATGTTCCCGCCGTAGTGGAACGTGTGGCAGGCGACGTAGACGAAGCCGACGTGCTTCGAGTTCAGTCCGCGGATCACCCGCAGCGCCTCGAGCCCGTCCTCGACGAAGTCGTCGGGGTGCGGGTCGATGAGGACGCGCAGGCCCGCGTCCTCGATGATCGGCAGGAGTTCCTCCATCGAGCGGTAGAACGCGTCCTCGGACTCCTCCGCCCGTTCCGGACGGCCGGAGAACTCGGTGTTGATCGTGTCGACGCCCAGTCGCTTCGTGATCTCGATCACGCGCTTCCACTTCGTGACCGCCGCCTCGCGGGCGTCACGGTCGGGGCCGGACCAGCGCAGCACCGGCAGCACGCTCGCCACCTGGACACCCGCGTCCGAGCACGCCGCGGCGAACGCGTCGACGAGGTCGTCGTCGGCCTTGGGGTGCCGGTAGAACGGGATGAAGTCCTGGTGCGGGGTCAGCTGGAGGTACTCGTAGCCGAGGTCGGCGACCTTCTGCGGGAACTCGAGCAGGGACAGGTCGTGGTGGAACGGCGTCGGGTCGAGGGCGATCTTCGGCATCAGGCCCCCGCGAGCACGTCCGCGGCGGCGGTCGTGTCGTAGAACGCGGGCTTCGCGACCGCGTACTCCACCGTCTCGAGCGCACCGGACTGCTGCGCCCGGACGGCGACCTCGGCCACGACCGACGCGGTGTACCCGTCCCAGGCACTCGGACCGTCGATGCCACCGGTGCGGGCGGCGTCGACCCAACGCTGGACCTCTTCGTCGTAGGCGGCGCCGAAACGCTCCTTGAAGGACGGCGTGACGCCCTGACCGGTGGCTCCAGCCGCGACGACCGTCGCCGAGGTGTCCCGCCCGATGTACGCGACGCCGGACTCGAACACGGCGTCCGTCGTGACCTGGTAGCCGAACTGGGCGTTGACGTTGATCTCGACGATCGCCATGGTCCCCGACTCGGTCGTGAACAGCACGAACTGCGGCTCGGGCAGGTCGGCCGGCGCGAGCGAGTTCTTCCGCGGCTTCTTCACCTCGACCGCGACGATCGACTCGCCGGTCAGGAACGGGATGATGTCGATCTCGTGGATCACCGAGTCGTGGATGAGCATCGACTCGCTGAAGTTCGGCGGGGTCGTCGGGTTGCGGTGCGCGTGGTGCAGGGCGAGCAGCGCACCGTGGGCGCCGGACTCACGCAGCGCCCTGAGCTCCTGGTACCCGGCGTCGAAGCGACGCATGAAGCCGACCTGGATCATCGGGCGATCGGCGTGCTGCTGCTCGAGCTCGACGATCCGCAGCGAGTCCTCCGCGCTCGTCGTCAGGGGCTTCTCGCACAGGACCGTCAGACCCCGCTCGAGCGCGGTCACGAGGATCGGCTCGTGCAGGAAGCCCGGCGTCGCGATGATGACGCCGTCGATCTGCGTGGCGTCGAGGGCCTCCTCGAAGGACGCCGCGGTGATCGCGCCGGGGGCCAGCGCTGCGGCGGCCTGCGCGCGGGCCTCGTCCGGCTCGACGACGGCGACGACGTCGGCGTTGGAGATCTTCGCGGTGATGCGCCGGACGTGGTCGGCGCCCATCATGCCCGCGCCGACGACGGCGACGCGCAGGTTCTGGTTGGTGGTCATGGTGTTCTCTCCTGGTGGTGGACGACGCTGCGTGGACGGTGCGTCAGGAGACGCGGGCGGCGGAGGTGGAACCGAAGATGTGCTGGAAGGTGCGCTCGGCGATCGGACCGGGGGCGTCGACCGAGCAGCCGTACATGTCCTGCTCGACGATGCCGAAGACCTGCGGGTTGATCCGTGCGACGGCCTCGATGATCGGAGCCAGCTCGGGGGTGCCGTGCGGCGGCTCGGTCATGATCCCCTGTGCGACCGCGGTGGCGAACGGCACGTCGTTCTTCAGGACGTCGAACAGCAGGTCGGTGTCCACCTGCTTGAGGTGCAGGTACCCGATCCGCTCCGGGTGCGCCGCGATGAGCTTCAGGTTGTCGCCGCCGTAGTACGCGAAGTGCCCCGTGTCGAGGCAGAGGTTCGTGTACTCCGGGTTCGTCACCTCGAGGAACCGCACGGTTTCCTTGTAGGTGCCGACGTGGCTGTCGGCGTGCGTGTGGAACTGCTGATGGACGCCGAACTCCTCGAGCAGCGCCTTGCCGAGCTGGTCGTGCCCCTTGCCCAGGCGCTCCCACTGCTCGTCGGTCAGCGTGCGGGCCTCGAGGACCTCCTCCGTCGCGTCCGAGCGCCAGAGGTCGGGGATCGTCACGAGGTGCTCGGCGCCGAGCGCCGCCGCGAGCCCGGCCACCGCGACGGCCTGGTCCCACGCCCGCTGGAACTGGTCGTCGCCCTTGTGGAACCCGGTGAAGACGGTCCCGGCGGACAGCTTGAGCCCGCGGGACTCGAGCTCGTCGGACAGCTGCGACGGGTCGGTCGGCAGGTAGCCGTAGGGACCGAGCTCGATCCACTCGTACCCGGCCGCGGACGCCTCGTCGAGGAATCGCTGCCACGGCGCCTGTCCGGGGTCGTCCGGGAACCAGACGCCCCACGAGTCCGGGGCGGTACCGATGCGGATGGAGGCGGGTGCCGCGTCCGTGGACGGGGCGCCGGCGGGGGTTGCGGTGTCGGTCATGACGTCGCTGTCGCTTTCTGGGTGGGGTGGACGGTCGGGTCAGCCGAGCAGGGGCCGCTGCGTTGCGACCTGCTGTTCGTACTCGGCACGGGCGTTCCGGGTGCTCTCGAGCGTGGAGGTCTGCGCGACCGGTACGTCCCACCAGCCGTTGCCCTCGGGGGCGTAGACGAGCGGGTCCGAGTTGATGTGCACCAGGGTGGTGTGGTCGTTCGCCTTCGCCTGACGCAGCGCGGCCTTGAGGTCCTCGACGGCGTCCGGGCCGGGCTGGACCTCGATGACGTCGACGCCGTAGGAGCGGGCGTTCGCGGCGAGGTCGACGGGGAGCGGGTCGCCGTTCTCGAACGACCGGGTCTCGTCGAGGTACCGGTACTTCGTGCCGTACCGCTCGGAGCCCACCGTCTCGGACAGGTGCCCGATCGACGCGTACCCGTGGTTCTGGATGAGCACCACGATGATCTTGATGCCCTCGGCCACCGCGGTGACGAGCTCGGTGTGCAGCATGAGGTACGACCCGTCGCCGACCATGACGATCGCGTCGCGGTCCGGCGCGCCCCGGCGGACCCCGATGCCGCCGGCGATCTCGTAGCCCATGCACGAGAACGCGTACTCGACGTGGTAGCCGAGCGCGTCCCGCACCCGCCACAGCTTGTGCAGGTCGCCCGGCAGCGAGCCCGCGGCCTGGATGACGACGTCGCGGGGGTCGGAGACCTCCTGCACCGCGCCGATGATCTCCGGCTGCCCCGGCAGGGCGCTGCCCGACGGCGCGAACGCGGCGTCGACCATCCGGTCCCACTCCTGCTTGCGGGACGCGATCTCGGCGGCGTACCCGGCGTCGACGGCGTACGACGATTCCGCCGTGAGGGCCGCAGTGAGGGCGACCAGCGCCTCCCGGGCGTCGGCGATCAGTGGCAGCTGCGAGCCGTGCTTGTAGGCGTCGAACGACGCAACGTTGACGTTGACGAAGGTGACGTCGGGGTTCTGGAAGGCGGTCCGCGAGGCGGTCGTGAAGTCGCTGTAGCGCGTGCCGATGCCGATCACGACGTCCGCCTGCGCGGCGATCGCGTTGGCCGCGGCCGTCCCGGTCGCTCCGATGCCACCGAGGTACTGCGGGTGGTCCCAGACGAGCGAGCCACCGCCGGCCTGCGAGGTGCCGACCGGGATCCCCGTCGCCTCGACGAACGCGCGGAGCCTGTCCTCGGCGCCTGAGTACAGGACGCCACCACCGGCCACGATGACCGGACGCTCCGCGCTCCGGATCGCCTCGACCGCACGGGCCAGCGGTCCGCGTTCGGGCAGCGGACGCCGGACGTGCCACTCGCGCGGCTGGAGGAACGACACCGGTACGTCGAGCGCCTCGGCCTGCACGTCCTCCGGCAGGGCGATCGTCACGGCACCGGTCTCGGCCGGGTCCGTGAGCACGCGCAGCGCGGCGAGCGCGATCGAGAACAGCTGCTCGGGCCGCTCGACGCGGTCGAAGAACCGCGAGAGCGGACGGAACGCGTCCGTGACCTGCAGCGAGGTGTCGTGCGGCATCTCGATCTGCTGCAGCACCGGGTCGGTCGTCCGGGTCGCGAACGTGTCCGAGGGCAGCAGGAGCGCGGGCAGCCGGTTCGTCGTGGCGAGCGCCGCGGCGGTGAGCATGTTCGCCGCACCCGGACCCACCGACGCCGTCGACGCGAAGGTCGCACGGCGGCGGTGCATGCGGGCGAAGCCGACGGCCTCGTGCACCATCGCCTGCTCGTTGCGGGCCTGGTGGTACGGCAGCAGGCCGGGCTGTTCGTCGTGGAGCTGCTTGATCGCCTGGCCGAGGCCCGCGACGTTGCCGTGCCCGAAGATGCCGAAGATGCCCGGGATCGTGCGCTCGCGGACGTCGCCGTCGACGGTCCACTGGTTCGATAGGAACTCGACGAGCGCCTGGCCGACGGTCATCCGGCGGGTCTGCTCCGGACCGGTGTGCTTGCTCATCGGGAGGGCTCCTTCTCGTAGGGCAGGCGTGGGTCGATCGACTCCGCGGTCCACGTCTGACGGACCCACCCGTGGGCCGGGTCGTCGGTGATGTTCCAGACGCGTTCCGGGTCCGGCCCGGCCATCACGTTGAGGTAGTACATGTCGTAGCCGGGGGCGGCGACGGCCGGGCCGTGCCAGCCGTACGGCACGAGGGCGATGTCGCCGGTCCGCACCTGGCGGAACTCGTCGATGGGTCGGTCGTCCGAGGCGTACGCGCGGTGCAGGGCGAACGGGTCGGCGCCGGCCGGCACCTCGACCACCCCCGACGAGACGTCCCGGGAGACAGCAGCCTCGTAGTAGTAGATCTCCTCGAGGTCCGACTCCTGGCCCGGACGGTTCGTGTCGTGCTTGTGCGGCGGGTACGACGACCAGTTGCCGGCCGGCGTGATCACCTCGCAGACGATGAACCCGACCGCGTCGAGGGCGGCCGGGGTGCCGAAGTTGTGCACCTGCCGGCTGGACTGCCCCGCGCCGCGGAGCTCGACCGGGACGTCGTCGCGCGCGACGTACACGCTCGGCTTGACCGTCTCGGTGGGTGCCTCGGCCACGGCGACCCGACCGGAGCCGGTGATCGTCGCGGCGGTACCGGACCCGAGGTACAGGACGTCGGTCGGCCCCTCGAAGACGTCGGAGCGTCCCTCGAGCGCCTGCTCGGTGTCGTCGTACGCGACGGTGAAGCTGCCTGCGAGCGGGACGACGAGCCGCTCGACCGCGTCGGCCGGGAGGCGCAGTTCACCCCCGTCCTGCACGGCGCCGGTCCGCAGACCGGTGTGCGTCCACCCCTCGATGCGGCCGTCGACGACGTCGGTCCAGCCCGCCTCGGGGCGGGAGCCCGCCGGGATGAACCAGCGGTCGTGCTGCTGCTGTTCGTTCGCCATGCTGCGGATCAGCCGTTCGACGGGAAGCCGAGGTCGACACCGCCGTGCGTGGCCGGGTCGAGCCAGCGCGAGGTGATCGCCTTCTGGCGGGTGAAGAAGCTCACGCCGTCGGCGCCGTACGCCTTGTGGTCGCCGAACAGCGAGTTCTTCCACCCGCCGAACGAGTAGTAGGCCACCGGCACCGGGATCGGGACGTTGATGCCGATCATGCCGACCTGTACGTCGCGCTGGAACCGTCGGGCGGCACCACCGTCGTTCGTGAAGATCGCCGTGCCGTTGCCGAAGGCTCCGGAGTTGATCAGCTCGAGGCCCTCGTCGTAGGACTGCACCCGGACGACCGACAGCACGGGCCCGAAGATCTCCTCGGTGTAGACGCGGCTCGAGGTCGGCACCTGGTCGATCAGCGTCGGGCCGAGCCAGAAGCCGTTCTCGTCGCCGTCGGGTCGGACGGTGCGGCCGTCCACCACGACCACCGCACCGTCCTGCTCGGCGACCTCGATGTACGAGGCGACCTTGTCGCGGTGCTGCTGGGTGACGAGCGGGCCCATGTCGCACCCGCGGCGTCCGTCACCGATGCGCAGCGTCGCGGCGCGCTCCGTGATCTTCGCGACGAGCTCGTCGGCGACCGGCTCGACCGCGACGACGACGGAGATCGCCATGCAGCGTTCGCCGGCCGAACCGAAGCCCGCGTTGATCGCGTTGTCCGCGACGAGGTCGAGGTCGGCGTCGGGCAGCACCAGCATGTGGTTCTTCGCCCCGCCGAGCGCCTGGACGCGCTTGCCGTGCTTCGTGCCCGTCTCGTAGACGTACTGCGCGATCGGTGTCGAGCCGACGAACGAGATCGACTCGACGTCCGGGCTGGTCAGGAGGCCGTCGACGGACTCCTTGTCGCCGTTGAGCACCGTGAGGACGCCGTCGGGCAGCCCGGCCTCCTGGAACTTCCGCGCGAGCCAGATCGCGGCGGACGGGTCCTTCTCGCTGGGCTTGAGCACGACGGTGTTGCCGGCGGCGATCGCGATCGGCAGGAACCACAGCGGCACCATCGCCGGGAAGTTGAAGGGCGAGATGATGCCGACGACGCCGAGCGGCTGGCGGATCGAGTAGACGTCGATGCCGGTCGAGACCTGGTCGGAGAACTCGCCCTTCATCAGCGACGGGATGTTCGTCGCGAGCTCCACGACCTCCTGCCCGCGGGCGATCTCGCCCAGGGCGTCGTCGATGACCTTGCCGTGCTCGCTCGTGATGATCTCGGCGAGCTCGGCCTTGTCGCGGTTCAGGACCTCGCGGAACGCGAAGAGGATCTGCTGCCGCTTCGCGAGCGACAGGTTCGCCCACGCCGGGAACGCCGCCTTGGCGCTCGCGATCGCCCGCTGGATCTCGGACTCGTCGGCCAGGGCGACCTGCTTCGTGGCGACGCCCAGCGCCGGGTCGTAGACCGGAGCCGTCCGGCCGGAGGTCGACGTCACGTGCTCGCCGTCGATCCAGTGCCCCACCGTCGTGGTCTCGGTGCTGGCGTCGGTACTGGTCTGCGTGCTGGTGGTCATGCGTGGCTTCCTTCCGGGACGGACGTGTCCAGGGTGGTGGACGAGGCAGGCGAGTCGGCGTGACCGCGAGCCGGTGTGGAGAACTCGTTCCGTGCCTCCCGGCTGTGGACGAGTGAGGACGCGACGTCGACCGCGGTGGCGACGTCACCGTCCTGCGGGTAGAGCAGGGTCCGGCCGACGACGAGTCCGCGGACGCCCGGCAGGGCGAGCGCGTCGGCCCACGTGGCGTAGGTCTCGTCGGGGCTGCCCGACGGGTCGCCGCCGAGCAGCAGCGTCGGCAGGGTGGTCGCGGCCATGACGCGGGCCATGTCGTCGACGACCGGGATCTTCAACCAGCTGTAGGCGCTCGACTCCCCCAGCCCGGCTGCGATCGCCATCGAGGTGATCACGGCGTCGGCGCTCAGGTCGTTGACGACGCGACCGTCGCGCCACGAGGACATGAACGGCTCGAGCATGATCGGCAGCTGCAGCGCGACGGCTTCGCTGACCGCCCGCGCCGTCGCCTCGAGCGTCGGGGCGGTGCCGGCGTCGTCGAGCGCGACGCGGACGAGCAGCTTCGCGAAGTCGAGCCCGGCGTCCTTGATGGCCCGTGCCGAGTACGCGGTGTAGCGGTCGTCGAGCTCGAACGAGGCGCCGCGCAGGCCGCCGCGGTTCATCGAGCCGACGACGACCTTGCCGTCCAGCGCCCCCAGGAGGGCCAGGTCTTCGAGGACGTCCGGAGTGCCGAGGACCCCGTCGACGCCCGGTCGGCCGAGTGCCACGACGAGACGTTCGAGCAGGTCGTAGCGGTCGGCCATCGCCGACGCGTCGTCGCGGACGGCGAGCGCACCACGGGCGGGGTGGTCGGCTGCGACGATGAAGAGCTTGCCGTCGTCGGCGAGCAGCGGACGACGGGTGCGGGTCCGCAGGACCTCCGCGACCCGTTCCGGGGACCCGGCGCGCAGGTCGCGCAGCCGGGCGAAGTCGGCGGGGCTGATCTCAGGCATCGATGCCCTCCTTCGTGGTCGCCTGCGCCGGGTTCGTGCGCAGGAACTCCTCGATCTCGTCGCTCGTCGGCATCGCGGTCGAGCACTCGAAGCGGGTGGCGACGATGGCGCCGGCCGCGTTCGCGAACGCGAGGGTGCGGTCGAGGCTCCAGCCCTGCAGCAGGCCGTGCACGAGTGCGCCGCCGAACCCGTCGCCGGAACCGAGCCCGTTGACGACGTCGATGGTGTGCGGCCGGTACTCGACGGTCTCGTCTCGGGTCTTCGCCAGCACACCCTTCGGCCCCTGCTTCACGATCGCGACCTCGACGCCGCGCTCGAGCAGCGCGTCGGCGGCGCGCACGGGGTCGGTCTCCCCCACGGCGACCTCGCACTCCTCGCGGTTGCCGACGGCGACGGTGGCGTGCTCGAGGGCGACGCCGACCTCACGGGTCGCGGCGGCCGGGGTCGACCAGAACACCGCCCGGTAGTCGAGGTCGAGCACGGTGTGGAGCCCGGTGGTGCCCTGCGCCTGCAGTGCCGCGCTCCGTGCCGCGTAGGCCGCGTGGTGCGCGCTGCGGCTCGGCTCCTCGCTGAGTCCCGTCACGGTCGTCCAGAACACCCGGGTCCGTTCGATGGCGTGGAGCGGCAGGGACTTCGTCGTGATCATCAGGTCCGGGGCCTTGGGCGCCCGGTAGAAGTACAGCGGGAAGTCGTCCGGCGGGAAGATCTCGCAGAAGGCGACGGGGGTGTTCAAGCCCTCGACGGTCTCGACGAAGTCGTTCGCGACGCCGAACTCCGGCAGCGTGCGGGCGATGTACCGACCGAAGGGGTCGTCGCCGGTGCGGGTGACGACCGCCGCGTCGGCGCCGTGCCGAGCGGCGGCGATGGCGACGTTGGTCGCGCTGCCACCGACGGACTTCGAGAAGGTCGTGACGTCCTCGAGCGGTCCGGTCTGCTGCGGGTAGACGTCGACGCTGACGCGTCCCATCGTGATCACGTCGTGGACGTGGGGGGCTTCGTTGGTCATGCGACGCGAGGACCTTCCGTGCGGCTTCATCGGCGGACGATCACGACTGTACACGGACTTTGCCCTAATGTCAGTACATGGATGCGCCCGTTCCTGCGACAGGCGTGCATCCGGCCTGGAGGCGCGGTGTCGGTGGGCACTGCCACGGTTGCGTCATGCAGATCCTCGCCCTGGTCATCGGCCTCGTCCTCGGTGCCGCCGTCGGTGCCGTCGTCGCGTGGTCGCTCGCCCGCTCGCGCGCCGGCGTCGACGCCGCCGCGGCCCGCGCGACGGCCGACGTGCTGCGTGCGCAGCTCGACTCGGTACGCGCCGACGCCGAGGAACGCCTCGACGCGCAGGACGCGCAGTACCGCCGCCAGGTCGACTCCCTCGAGCGCCGAGCGGCCGAGCTCGAGCACCTCGTGCAGCGCATGCACGGCGCCGACGCGGCACGGAACCAGGGCGAGTCGAAGGTGCTGTCGGCGCTCAGCCCCGTCGCGCAGACGCTGGACCAGATGCGGGCGAAGATCGCCGAGCTCGAGCAGTCGCGGTCCGAGCAGTACGGCGCCCTGTCCGCCCAGCTGCGGTCTGCCGCCGAGTCCGAGGAACGGCTCCGCGCCACGGCGGACACGCTCGCGAGCGCCCTGTCGTCGAACAGCACCCGCGGCGTCTGGGGCGAGACGCAGCTGCGGAACGTGGTCGAGGCCGCCGGGCTGCTCGAACGGGTCGACTTCGACGTGCAGTCCGAGGTCACGACCGCCGCGGGCACCGCCCGACCGGACATGGTCGTGCACCTGCCCGGGGGCAAGACGATCGCCGTCGACGCGAAGGTCCCCTTCAGCGCGTACCTGCAGGCAGCGGAGATCCCGGCGAGCGCGACCGGGGCCGAAGGCGCTCGGCGCGACCAGCTCGTGGCGCAGCACGTCAAGGCACTGCGGGCGCACGTGGACGCCCTGGCCGCCCGGGAGTACTGGACGGGCTACGACGCGTCGCCCGAGCTGACGATCGCGTTCATCCCGTCCGAGTCGCTGATCTCGAGCGCGCTCGCCGCCGACCCCGGGCTGCTCGACCACGCCTTCCGCAAGCGGATCGCGCTGGCGTCACCGGTCACGCTCTGGTCGGTGCTCAAGACGGTGGCGTTCTCGTGGCAGCAGGACGTCGTGACCGCCGAGGCCCGGGAGCTCTTCCGGGTGTCGCGCGAGCTGTACGGACGGCTCGCGACCCTGGGCGGGCACGTCGACAAGCTCGGCCGCGCGATCCGGGGGTCCGTCGTCGACTACAACCGCTTCGTGGGGTCGCTCGAGCGTCAGGTGCTGCCGAGCGCCCGGCGTCTGTCGCTGCTCGACGAGTCCAAGGTGCTCGCCGACCCGGCGACGATCGACGACGAACCGCGGTTGCTCACGGCGCCCGAGCTCGTCGGCGCCCTCGACGAGGACTGAGCGCGGCCGCCCGCGCGAGCCGCCCCCGCACAACGAGAAGCACCCCGAACCACGTGATCCCGTGGTGCGGGGTGCTTCTCGTTGTGCGAGCGGTCAGGCGTCCCGGAGGAGGTCAGCGCACCGGGCGGATCAGAACCACTTCTCGGCGCGGTGGTCGGCCTGGATGCGGCGGATCGTGTTCGAGCGCGAGCGCAGCACGAGCGAGTCCGTGTGGATGACACCACGCGAACGACGGACGCCGTCCACGAGCACACCGTCGGTGACACCCGTCGCGACGAAGAACGTGTTGTCGCCCGTCACCAGGTCGTCCTGGTCGAGGACCTTGTCCAGGTCGTGCCCGGCGTCGAGGGCCTTCTGGCGCTCCTCGTCGTCCTTCGGCTGGAGCTTGCCGAGGATCACACCACCGAGCGCCTTGATCGCGCACGCGGTGATGATGCCCTCCGGGGTACCGCCGACACCGACGCACATGTCGATCTTCGAGCCGGGCAGCGCAGCCGAGATGCCGCCGGCGACGTCGCCGTCGAGCAGCAGCCGGGTGCCGGCACCCGTGGCGCGGATCGCGCGGATGAGCTCGTCGTGGCGCGGGCGGTCGAGGACGGCGATCTGCATGTCCTCGATGTCCTTGTGCTTCGCCTTCGCGAGCGCGCGGATGTTCTCACCGATCGGCTTCTCGAGGTCGAGGATCCCACGACCCTCGGGACCCGCGGCGATCTTGTCCATGTAGAACACGGCCGACGGGTCGTACATCGACCCGCGGTCCGACACGGCCATCACGGAGATGGCGTTCTGCCGGCCGGCGGCGGTGAGCGAGGTGCCGTCGATCGGGTCGACCGCGATGTCGCAGGCCGGGCCGTGGCCGTTGCCGACGTGCTCGCCGTTGAAGAGCATCGGGGCGTCGTCCTTCTCGCCCTCGCCGATGACGACCACGCCGTCGAAGTTCACCGTGCCGAGGAACTTCCGCATCGCGTCGACGGCCGCACCGTCCGCGAGGTTCTTCTCCCCCCGGCCGACCCACGGCTGCGCACGGATGGCGGCGGCCTCCGTCGCACGCACGAGCTCGAGCGCCAGGTTGCGGTCGGGCTGGAGGAACAGGGAGCCGGTCTCAGTCGTGGGAGTCACGACCAGAGCCTACCGACCGGCGACCAGCCGGGGCCGCAGCAGCGGGCGTCGTGAACGCATGTGCACGACGACCGGAAGGTACCGGCGTAACGACCACCGCGCCTCCAGTGCCGCTGACTAGGCTCGGCGGGGAACCACCAGTCGAAGGAGATCGCAGTGCCCATCGCAACGCCGGAACAGTACGCCGAGATGCTCGAACGAGCGAAGGCCGGCAAGTTCGCCTACCCCGCGGTGAACGTGTCCTCCTCCCAGACGATCAACGCGGTCCTCCAGGGCCTGCAGGAGGCGGGCTCGGACGGCATCCTCCAGGTCACCACCGGTGGTGCCGACTACTTCGCCGGGCACACGGTGAAGAACCGTGCCGCCGGCGCCCTCGCGATGGCGCGCTTCGCGCACGAGGTCGCGAAGAACTACGACGTCACCGTCGCGCTGCACACCGACCACTGCCCGAAGGACGCCCTCGACGGCTTCGTCATGCCCCTCATCGCCGCGAGCGAGGAGGAGGTCCGTCAGGGCCGCAACCCGATCTTCCAGTCGCACATGTGGGACGGCTCGGCCGTGCCGCTCGACGAGAACATCGAGATCGCCCGGACGATGATCGAGAAGACGCGCAACATCAACGCGATCCTCGAGGTCGAGATCGGCGTCGTCGGCGGCGAAGAGGACGGCGTCCAGCACGAGGGCACCAACGACGCGCTGTACACGACCCCGAACGACGTCGAGAAGGTCGTCGATGCGCTCGGGCTGGGCGATCGGGGCCGCTGGATCGCCGCCCTCACGTTCGGCAACGTGCACGGCGTCTACAAGCCGGGCAACGTGAAGCTGCGCCCGGAGCTCCTCGGCGAGATCCAGGCCTCGGTGGCGCAGAAGCACGGCACCGGCGAGAACCCGCTCGACCTCGTGTTCCACGGCGGCTCCGGCTCGACCGACGACGAGATCCACGAGGCGGTCCGCAACGGCGTCATCAAGATGAACATCGACACGGACACGCAGTACGCGTTCACGCGCTCGATCGCCGACTCGATGTTCCGGGGCTACGAGGGCGTGCTGAAGATCGACGGCGAGGTCGGCAACAAGAAGCAGTACGACCCGCGCGCGTGGGGCAAGGTCGCCGAGACCGCCATGGCGGCCCGCGTCGTCGAGGCCGCGAAGGTCCTCGGCTCGGCCGGCAACAGCAAGGGCTGATCCGACCGCACCCCGGGGTCACCGGCCGGGAGGAGCTGGGCGCGTCCGACGGACGCGCCCCGTTCCGCGTCCGGTCGCCTCCACCGCCCGTGACACGATGGACCGGTGACCACCGACGCCATCGCCTCCTCGTTCGCCCAGTACGTCACCGAGTCCCCCACCGCGTTCCACGCGGCCGCGGTCGCGCGGGACCAGCTCGTCGCAGCTGGGTTCAGCGAGCTGTCGGAGCTCGACGCCTGGCCGACCGAGGCGGGCGCCTACGTCGTCGTCCGTGACGGCGCGGTCATCGCCTGGCGTCTGCCGGAGTCGGCGACGCCCACCACCCCCTTCCGGATCCTCGGTGCACACACCGACTCCCCCGGCTTCCGCATCAAGCCGAACCCGGCCGTGCGCGTGGGCGGGTGGGAGCAGCTCAACGTCGAGGTCTACGGCGGCGCGCTCCTGTCGACCTGGTTCGACCGCGACCTCCGCATCGCCGGACGTGTGGTCGACGCCGACGGCTCGGTCCGCCTCGTCTCGACCGACGCGGTGGCCCGGATCCCGAACCTCGCGATCCACCTCGACCGCGGGGTGAACGACGGCAAGGAGATCGACCGACAGCGCCACACCCTGCCGGTCGTCGGCACGGACGGCACCACGGGCGGCACCGACGTGCTCGCGTGGCTGCGCGGACGGCTCGGGGACGACGCGGTGTCGTGGGACCTCTTCCTCGCGGACACGCAGGCCCCGGCACGGATCGGCATCGACCGGGAGTTCCTGGCGTCCGGCCGGATGGACAACCTGACGAGCGTGCACGCCGGGCTCCGCGGGATCGTCGACGCACCGGCCGACGGCGACCACGTCCCGGTGTTCGCGGCGTTCGACCACGAGGAGATCGGCTCGTCGACCCCGTCGGGTGCCGGCGGACCGTTCCTCGAGGACGTCCTCGGCCGCGTGCAGGAGGGACTCGGGGCCACCCGGTCCGAGGCTGCTCGGGCGTTCCGAGCCTCGTGGCTGCTGTCGAGCGACGCCGGGCACCTCGTGCACCCGAACCAGCCCGAGAAGCACGACCCGACCAACCGCCCGCGTCCGGGAGGCGGGCCGCTCCTGAAGATCAGTGCGAACCAGCGCTACATGACCGAGGCGAAGGGCGAGGCGGTCTGGGCTGCCGCGTGCGACGCCGCCGGGGTGTCCTGGCAGCCGTTCGTCAACGTGAACACGATCCCCGGCGGCTCGACGATCGGCCCGATCGCGGCGACACGACTGGGCATCCCGACGATCGACATCGGCGTCGGTCTGCTGTCGATGCACTCGGTGCGCGAGCTCGTGCACGTCGACGACCTCGCAGCACTGCACGGAGCGGTCGCCGCCTTCCTGGCCGGCTGACGGACCCGGTCGGGCGCCTGCGGGTCAGGCGCCCGACTGCTGCATCAGCACCTGCACGAAGCCCGGGTCCTGGAACATCACCACGGCGAACGCGACCAGGCTGATCAGCGACGCCACGGCCCCGCCGAGCAGCGGGACCCAGAACGTCCACCGTCGGGCAGCCAGTCGACGCAGGGACCACCACGCGACGAGGGCGAACACGACGACGTTGGCGATGGCTCCGACGACCGCGGCGGTCGACAGTGCCGCGGGGTCGGAGAGCTGCAGGCCCTGCTGTTCGAACGCCCTGCGCACGGCGGAGGCGACGTCACTCACGGCGAGCGCCTGCACGACCGAGAGCAGACCGAACGCGAGCAGGGCGACGCTCACCACGAAGTCGAACTGCGACGCGCCGAAGCGGCTCGACAGCGCCGTCGGCCGTTCCCGCCCGGTCGCCGGGCCCCGGGACGGAGCGGCTCCACGGTTGCTGCGGGCGCCCGTCGGACGGTCCTGCCCGGCTGTACCCCGGCCGGCCGGCGTCCCCGCGGCTGCGCGGTCGCGCTCCTCGGCCTCGCGGCGTTGCCGTTCGAGCCGTTCCTGCTCGACCAGGACCGGGTTGACCCAGCCGTCCGGTGCGTACTCGCCGTACTCGGGTGCCGGCGTGCCGTGGACCCGGCCGTCCCGCCGACCGGCTGCCGGTGCGGCGGACGTGGGGCGGGCCTCCCGGCCGAGCGCGGTCTCGTCGACGTGGACCGGCTCGCGGGCCGGTGCCGACGACCAGTCGCCGCTCACGAGCGACGCCCGCCGAGGGCGCGGGTGGGGTTGCCCGAGGCGTCCGTGCGGAGCTCCTTGGGGAGCGAGAACATGAGGTCCTCGTGGGCGGTGACGACCTCTTCCACGGTGCCGTAGCCGGCGTCCGCGAGCTGCTCGAGCACCTCGGTGACGAGCTCCTCGGGGACCGAGGCGCCGCTGGTGACGCCAACCGTGCGGACACCGTCGAGCCAGTCCTGACGGATCTCCTCGGCGTAGTCGACGCGGTGCGCGGCGGCCGCGCCGTACTCGAGGGCGACGTCGACGAGCCGCACGCTGTTCGACGAGTTCGCCGAGCCGACCACGATGACGAGGTCCGCCGCGGGGGCGACCTTCTTCACCGCGACCTGGCGGTTCTGCGTGGCGTAGCAGATGTCGTCCGACGGGGGGTTCTCGATCGACGGGAACCGCTCGCGGAGCAGCCGGACCGTCTCCATCGTCTCGTCGACGCTCAGCGTGGTCTGCGAGAGCCAGACGAGGTTGTCGGGGTCGGGGACCTCGAGCGCGGCGACGTCCGCGGGGCCGTTCACCAGGATGGTCCGCTCCGGGGCGTGCCCCATGGTGCCCTCGACCTCCTCGTGCCCGGCGTGACCGATGAGGACGATCGTGCGGTCCGCCTTCGCGAAGCGGGTGGCCTCGCGGTGGACCTTGGTCACGAGGGGGCAGGTCGCGTCGATGGCGTGCAGGTCACGCTCCGCGGCACCGGCCACGACGGCGGGTGAGACGCCGTGCGCGCTGAAGACGACGTGCGCGCCGCGCGGGACCTCGGCGACGTCGTCGACGAACACCGCGCCGCGCTGCTCGAGCGTGGAGACGACGTGGACGTTGTGGACGATCTGCTTCCGCACGTAGACCGGCTCGCCGTACTGCTCGAGCGCCTTCTCGACGGCGACCACGGCGCGGTCGACGCCCGCGCAGTACCCGCGGGGGGCGGCGAGCAGGACCTTCTTCGTGCCGGCGACCGGCTCGTCCCGCAGTCGGCCGCGCGCTGCGTGCACCCGGGGCGGGGTGAGCGGGACCGTGCGGCCGTTGGTGATCGTCACGCCCCCGATGATAGGTGCCGGGCACGCGCGGGGCCTGGGTGCGGCGCTGTCGCCGGCGCGCGCCGGGGCAGGCGTGCAGCAGCGCGTGTCGGCGCTGTCGTCGGCATGCGGCACGATGGGGGCATGGCGATCGAACAGGGCCCGCCGACGGCCGACAACCCGTGGCCCGTCGCCCTGCTCGGAGCGAAGCTCCGCGACTGGATCGACCGGCTCGGTACCGCCTGGGTCGAGGGCGAGATCACGCAGTGGAACGTCGCCGGCGGCAACGTCTACGGCAAGCTCAAGGACGTCGAGGTCGACGCGACCGTGTCGTTCTCGATCTGGTCGAGCGTGCGCTCCCGGGTGCCGGCGGACCTGGGGCAGGGCGCCCGGGTCGTCGCGGCCGTCAAGCCGAACTACTGGGTCAAGGGCGGCTCGCTCACCATGCAGGTGGTCGAGATGAAGCACGTCGGGCTCGGTGACCTGCTCGAACGGCTCGAGCGACTCCGACGCACCCTGGCCGACGAGGGGCTGTTCGACCCGTCCCGCAAGAAGCGCCTACCGTTCCTGCCGCACCGCATCGGGCTCATCACGGGCAAGGACTCCGACGCCGAGAAGGACGTCAAGCGGAACGCGCAGCTGCGATGGCCGCAGGTCGAGTTCCGCACGGTGCACACGGCGGTCCAGGGCGAGCGCGCCGTCGGCGAGGTGACCGCGGCGATCGTCGAGCTCGACGCCGATCCGACGGTCGACGTCATCATCGTCGCCCGGGGCGGCGGCGACTTCCAGAACCTGCTCGGCTTCAGCGACGAGGGGCTCGTCCGGACCGCGGCCGCCGCCACCACCCCGATCGTGTCCGCGATCGGGCACGAGGCCGACCGGCCCATCCTCGACGAGGTCGCCGACCTGCGCGCCTCGACCCCGACCGACGCCGCGAAGCGCGTGGTGCCCGACGTCGCCGAGGAGCTCGCGAACGTACGGCAGGCACGGGCCCGGCTCGGACTTCGCCTCTCGCACACCCTGTCGGTCGAGGCCGACCGGATCGCGGCACTCCGGTCCCGTCCGGCCCTGGCGTCGACGGCATGGCTCGTGGACACCCGGGCAGAGGAGGTCGCGCGCGACCTGTCCCGTGCTCGCGAGCTGCTGGACCGACGACTCGAACGCTCGCACAGCGACGTCGGGCACCTGACCGGACGCCTGCGGGCGCTCTCGCCGCGCGACACCCTGCGCCGCGGGTACGCGATCGTGCAGCGGACGGACGGCGGCGTCGTGCGCGGCACCGAGGACCTCGACGGCGCGACCCCGGTGCACGTCACGCTCGGTGCCGGCACCGCGACGGGCACGCTCGAGCCGGAGGGTCCCGGGCCGGACGGTTCGGGGGCGTAGCCCGTTCTCCACACCCTCGGCCGCGGGTGCGCCACGTCGGAGGGCGCTCGGTAGGATCGGGGTGTGTCATCCCAGCAGGAACCCGTGCCGTCCGACGTGCAGTCGCTGAGCTACGAGGCAGCGCGCGACGAACTCGTGCGCGTCGTCGGTGAGCTGGAGCAGGGGTCCGCGACGCTCGAGCGTTCGCTCGCACTCTGGGAACGTGGCGAAGCCCTCGCGGCCCGCTGCGAGGAGTGGCTCGTCGGTGCACGGGCCCGGCTGGACGCCGCCCGTGCCGCATCGACCGGTGCGGACACCGCCGACCACGACGGGGCAGCACGGTGACCGACCGCGACGGACGTCCCATCGTCGCCGAGCTCGGCCGCCCGGAGACCCCGGAGGAGACCTGGGCCCGGAAGGACGCCGCGCGCCGCACCCGACGCGAGCACCAGACCGCGTTCAACCTCGTCCTCGCGCTCATCGCCTCGCTCGGCATCGTCCTCTTCCTGGTCGCCGTCGTGGTCCGGCCCGACCAGACCGTCGACCGCTCGGTCGACTACCAGCAGGTCGCCGCCGGCGCGGACGTGCCCGGCGTGACGCTCGCGGCACCGGACCTGCCCGACGGCTTCACCTCGAACCGCGCCGACTTCCAGGACAAGACCTCGGACGGCGTCCGGGTCTGGACCGTCGGACTCGTCACCCCGGACCGCCAGTACATCGGTCTGCAGCAGGGCCTCGACGCGAACGCGTCCTGGGTGGCGAACCAGCTCGACCAGAAGCCGTCCACCGGCGACCGCACCATCGACGGCACGAAGTGGACCGTGTACGACCGCCGCGACGAGGGCAAGGACGCCGGCAACCACGCGTACTCGCTCGTCCACACCTTCGGCGACAGCACGATCGTCCTGTCCGGCACCGCCGACGACTCGTCGTTCACGACCGTCGCGAAGGCCGTGACCGAGCAGTTCGCGAACTGACCCCACCCGACCGAACCCGAAGCACGAGGAAGACCATGCCCGACCGCGCCGCATCCACCCCGTCCGACGCCCTCCGCCTGCTCGTCGAGGGCAACGCCCGCTTCGCCGCCGACAAGCGCCGCACCGGTCGGATCGACCCGGACCGTCGCGGCGAGCTCACCGGCTCGCAGGCCCCGTTCGCGACCGTGCTCGGGTGCTCCGACTCCCGCGTGCCGTTCGAGCACGTGTTCGACGCCGGGATCGGTGACCTGTTCGCGATCCGCAACGCCGGTCAGATCGTCGACGACGTCGTGCTCGGCTCGATCGAGTTCGCGGTCGTCGCCCTCGGCACCCCGCTCGTCGTCGTCCTCCGACACACCGCGTGCGGGGCCGTCGCCGCAGCGCGCTCGGGTGAGCCCGTTCCCGCCCCGCACCTGCAGTCGCTCGTCGACGCGATCGCGCCGAGCGTCGAGCGGGTCCGCGCGACCGATGCCGAGCTCCCGCAGGAGGCCGTCGGTGCCGCGCACCTCGAGGCCACGCTCCGCCAGGTGATCGAGCGCTCCGGCGTCGTCTCCGACGCGATCGCCGAGGGCCGGCTCGCCGTCGTCGGCGCGACCTACGACCTGGGGACCGGCGAGGTCTCCGTCGACACCGTCGTCGGCGAGGCCTGACCGGCACCGACGACGACCGTCCCGACACCGACGGGGCACCACGACCGCACCGACGCGACCGCGCCGGTGCACCACAGGAAGGACCACGACGACGTGACCGACACCACCGCGACCACAGCCACGAACGGCAGCCCCGAGGGCGAGTACCGCATCGAGCGCGACACGATGGGCGAGGTCCGGGTCCCGGCATCGGCCCTGTACCGTGCCCAGACCCAGCGCGCCGTGGAGAACTTCCCGATCTCGGGCAGCGGTCTCGAGCCGGCGCAGATCGTCGCCCTCGCCCGGATCAAGCGAGCCGCGGCGGTCGTCAACGGTTCCCTCGGCATCGTCGACCCGGCCGTCGCCGACGCGATCGCGCAGGCCGCGGACACGATCATCGGCGGCGACCACCACGACCAGTTCCCGGTGGACGTCTACCAGACCGGCAGCGGCACCTCGTCGAACATGAACATGAACGAGGTCCTGGCGACCCTGGCGACCCGCATCGCCGGCACGGACGTCCACCCGAACGACCACGTGAACGCGTCGCAGTCGTCGAACGACGTCTTCCCGACCTCCGTGCACGTCGCCGTGACCGAGGCCCTCATCCGCACGCTCGTCCCCGCGCTCGAGCACCTGGCGGAGTCCCTCGAGGCCAAGGCCACGCTCTGGGCCGACGCGGTGAAGTCCGGGCGCACCCACCTGATGGACGCCACCCCGGTCACCCTCGGCCAGGAGTTCGGCGGCTACGCCCGGCAGGTCCGCCTCGGCATCGAGCGCGTGCAGGCCACGCTCACCCGCGTCGCCGAGGTCCCGCTCGGCGGCACCGCGGTCGGCACCGGCATCAACACGCCGAAGGGCTTCCCGCAGCAGGTCATCGCCCGGCTCGCCTCGGACACCGGACTGCCGATCACCGAGGCGCTCGACCACTTCGAGGCCCAGGGCGCCCGTGACGCACTGGTCGAGGCGTCGGGTGCCCTCAAGGTCATCGCGGTCAGCCTGACGAAGATCAACAACGACCTGCGCTGGATGGGCTCCGGTCCGAACACGGGTCTCGGCGAACTGCACATCCCCGACCTGCAGCCCGGCTCGTCGATCATGCCCGGCAAGGTCAACCCGGTCATCCCCGAGGCGACCCTGATGGTCGCGGCCCGGGTCATCGGCAACGACGCGACCGTCGCGTGGGCAGGCGCCTCGGGTTCCTTCGAGCTCAACGTCGCGATCCCGGTGATGGGCACGGCGCTGCTCGAGTCGATCCGCCTGCTCGCGAACAGCTCGCGGGTGCTGGCCGACAAGACCGTCGACGGGCTGCAGGCGAACCTCGAGCGTGCGCGCGCCTTCGCCGAGTCGTCGCCGTCGATCGTCACGCCGCTCAACCGCGTCATCGGGTACGAGGCCGCCGCCAAGGTCGCCAAGTACGCCGTCGCCGAGGGCATCACGGTGCGCGAGGCCGTCGTCGCTCTGGGCCACGTCGAACGCGGCGAGGTCACCGAGGAGCAGCTGGACAGCGCGCTCGACGTGCTGTCGATGACGCACCCGAACTGACGGACGCCGCCCACTGACGGGAGGCGCGGTGCCGGCTGGCACCGCGCCTCCCGTCCGTCGTGCTGGTCGCCCGAGACTCGCGCCCAGCGACATTTCTCGGGCCGCCGAGCGCGAGAAGTGTCGCTCAGAACGAGACTCGGCGCGGCGCCACCTCCGCTACCCGAGGTCGGGCGAGTCGAGCAGCTCGGTCACGAGCGCCGCGATCGCCGACCGCTCCGAGCGGGTCAGCGTCACGTGTGCGAACAGCGGGTGCCCCTTCAGCCGCTCGATCACCGAGGCGACCCCGTCGTGCCGGCCGACCCGCAGGTTGTCCCGCTGTGCGACGTCGTGCGTCAGGACGACCCGCGAGTTCTGCCCGATGCGCGACAGCATCGTGAGCAGGACGTTCCGCTCGAGGGACTGCGCCTCGTCCACGATCACGAACGCGTCGTGCAGGGAGCGTCCGCGGATGTGCGTCAGCGGCAGGACCTCGAGGATCCCGCGCTCGACCACCTCGTCGAGGACGTTGTCGGACACCAGTGCGCCGAGGGTGTCGAAGACCGCCTGCGCCCACGGGTTCATCTTCTCGGAGGCGTCACCGGGCAGGTACCCGAGCTCCTGCCCGCCCACGGCGTAGAGCGGCCGGAACACCATGATCTTCTTGTGCTGCTGCCGTTCGAGCACGGCCTCGAGCCCGGCGCACAGCGCGAGCGCGGACTTGCCCGTGCCGGCGCTGCCGCCCAGGGACACGATGCCGATCTCCGGGTCGAGCAGGGCGTCGATCGCGAGCCGCTGCTCCGCGGAGCGGCCGCGCAGCCCGAACACCTCGCGGTCGCCACGGACGAGCGACACCGCGCCGGCCTCGTGCACGCGTCCGAGGGCCGACCCGCGCTCCGATTGGATGACGACACCGGTGTTGACGGGCACCCCGTCGAGCGTCGAGGTCCGGATCTCCTCGCGCTCGTACAGGTCGCTCATCTGCTCGCCGGAGACCTGCAGGTCGGTGATGCCCGTGTAGCCGGAGTCGACGGCGAGCTCGGCGCGGTACTCCTCGGCCGCCATGCCGATCGACGAGGCCTTGACCCGCAGCGGCAGGTCCTTCGACACGACGACGACATCGAGCCCGTCGTTCGCCAGGTTCGACGCGACGGCCAGGATCCGCGAGTCGTTGTCTCCGAGCTGCAGCCCCGACGGCAGCACGGACTGGTTGGAGTGGTTCAGCTCGACGCGGAACGAGCCGCCGCCGTCGAGTGCGACGGGGAAGTCGAGACGCTCGTGCTCGATGCGCAGTTCGTCGAGCAGCCGCAGTGCCTGCCGCGCGAAGTACCCGATCTCCGGGTCGTTGCGCTTGGACTCCAGCTCGCTGACGACGACCACGGGCAGCACCACGGCGTGCTCGGCGAAGCGGAACAGGGCCCGCGGATCACTGAGGAGCACCGAGGTGTCGAGCACGTACGTGCGTTGGGCGACCGGTGTGGACGAGTCCGCGGTGGTCCGCTGGGCGGCTTCGCGAGAGACGTTACGAGAGGTCACGACCACTCCATCCCCGGGCCGCGCTCGGCCCGGTCACTGTCCTCGACGCGGCCGGAGAGCGGTCCCGAAGCACCGTTGCCTGGCCGCTTCGACCGGACACTGTGCCCGGTGGGGCCAAGCTACGACCGGCCCCTGACAGGCGTGCCGCGACACGCGGTTCCGCAGGTTACGGTCGCGTGAACGCGGGCCGCGCACGGCCTCAGACGATGGGTCCGAGTCTCGCGCTCACCGACACTTCTCGGGCCTCCGGCCACGAGATTCGTCGCTCAGCCCGAGTCTCGCCGCGCGCAGCGCGCAGCGCGCAGCGCGCAGCGCGCTACTGCATCGTGGCGTAGGACAGGCAGGCGTCGCGGAACATGTCGAGCGTCGCGTCCGTGGTGGAGGCGAAGACCGACACCCGTGCGACACCCAGCCGCGTCGTCGCGGTGACCCCGTGGTTGTGCAGCGCGGCGGACAGCGCGGTGAGCCGACCCTGCGGCGGTCGCAGCACGACGATGCCTGCGCGCTCCCGCGGGTCCCGGCTCGACTCGACCGACAGACCGAACTCGTCGGCGATGTCGAGCACCCGCTCCACGCGATCGGCCACACGTTCCTGCACGGCCCCGACCCCGACGGACACGAGCCGCTCGAGCGACACGGCCATCCGTGCCTGGGCGACCGGGTCGACGCGCGTCATCTGGTAGCCCGCGGCACCCGGCTTCACCGACGGCACCTCGGTCGGCCAGCCGGTCGTGCCGTGCGGTCCGGACAGCGCCGGACGCAGGCGGTTCAGGGCCCGGTCGCTGAACGCGACGAAGCCCGTGCCCCACCCGGCGTGCAGCCACTTCTGCCCACCGGTGGCGACGACGTCGGCGACCTCGTACGGGGCGTCGACGACCCCGAAGCCCTGGATGGCGTCGACGATCAGCAGGCGGTCGCCGATGACCTCCCGGATCGCGGCGAGGTCGGCGAGGTACCCGGTCTGCCAGTCGACGAGGGACACGGCGACCGCGGTGACGTCGTCGGTCAGGCGCTCCTGGACGAGCGACGGGGTCACCCAGCCGGCGCCGGACTCGATCACGACGGGCTGCACACGGCCGCCGGTGGCCGAGGCCGCGCTCGCCAGTGCGAGCGGCAGCGACGGGTACTCGTCGGCAGCGACGAGGACCCCGCCGGTCAGGCCGAACGCGGTGTGCAGCAGCCCCGGGGTCGTGGCGGTCTGCGAGACGACCTGGTCCTCGCGGCGACCGACGAGCCGGGCGGCGACGGTGCGCACCCGGGCGTCCTGCTCGTCGAGGGTCTCCATGGCGCCGAAGCGCATGCGCTCCTGGATCGTGCCGAGCACGCGCTGCTCCTCGAGCACGGCGGTCTGCACCGGCCCGAAGGCGGCGTGGTCGAGGTAGCCGGACTCCTCGTCGAAGCCCGCCGCGTACTCGGCGATGTTCACAGGCGCAACCTTCCGTGGGACGAAAACCCTGTGAGCCTACTGGGACCGACCGGGCCCGAGCGAACCTGGGCCGCGGGACGCACTCGCAGCGGCACCCCGAGTGGCCCGCGATCAGCAGCCGAGGTGACCGTCCGGACGGCGATCAGCCGCCGAAGCGGCGGGAGCGCAACCCGAAGTCGCGGACGGCACGCAGGAAGTCGACCTCGCGCAGGTCCGGGTAGAAGGCCTCGACGAAGTAGAACTCGCTGTGCGCGCTCTGCCACAGCATGAAGTCCGAGAGTCGCTGCTCCCCCGAGGTGCGGATCACCAGGTCCGGGTCCGGCTGGCCCTGCGTGTAGAGGTGGTCGCCGATGAGCTCGGGCGTCAGCACCTCGGCCAGGGTGTCGAGGGTGCCGCCGCCCTCGCCGTGCGCGCGCACGATGCTCCGCATGGCGTCGGCGATCTCCCGTCGGCCGCCGTAGCCCACCGCGAGGTTGACGTGCAGGCCGGAGTGGGCCGCGCTCAGGGCCTCGGCGTCGGCGAGCGCCCCGAGGAGCCCCGCGGGCAGTCCCTCGTCGGAGCCGACGTGCTGCACACGCCAGTCACGGTGCCCGGCGAGCGTCCCGGCGAGGTCGCCGATGATCCCGACGAGCTGCTCGAGCTCCTCGCCGCCGCGTCCGGTCAGGTTGTCGGCGGACAGCAGGTAGAGCGTCACGACCTCGATGCCGAGGTCGTCGCACCAGTCGAGGAACTCGGGGATCTTCGCGGCACCTGCGCGGTGCCCGTGGGCGGCCGACTCGAGGCCGAGCTGCTTCGCCCAGCGACGGTTGCCGTCCACGATCATCGCGACGTGCTTCGGTATCGCCTGGCCGTCGATCTGTCGGCGGATACGGCGCTGGTAGGCACGGTAGAGGACGCCGCGCCCTGCCCATCCCACCCTGCCGGTCACGCCACGACTGTAGTGCACCGCGGCCTCGACCGTGCCGAGGTGTGCACTCCCTGCTGCCGTTCGGCCTGGGGCCCTACTGTCGCCCCATGCAGGACGAGACCGACACGCTCCCCCACGTCCCGTTCACCGAGGAAGCAGCCACCACCGAGGCACCCCGCCCTGCCTGGCGCGGGTGGATCCACCTCGGCACGTTCCCGTTCGCCATCGCGATGGGCATCGTGCTCATCACCCTGGCCGACAGCGGGGCGGCGAAGGCCGGCAGCGCCGTGTTCATGGCGACGTCGCTCCTGATGTTCGGCGTCTCCGCGACCTACCACCGCTTCCCGTGGGGTCCGACGGTGAAGAAGGTCCTCAAGCGGATCGACCACACGAACATCCTGCTGCTGATCGCCGGTACCTACACGCCCATCGCGATCTGCGCGTTGCCGCACACGCTCATGGTCGTCGTGCTCTGGGTGATGTGGACCGGCGCCGCGCTCGGCATCGCCTTCCGCGTGCTGTGGATCGGCGCACCGCGCTGGCTGTACGTGCCGATCTACCTGGTGCTCGGGTGCGCCGCGCTCGGCCTGCTCCCGCAGTTCTTCGCCGCGAGCGTCCCGATGACGATCCTCGTGCTCTCCGGTGGCCTGGCGTACATCCTCGGCGCCTTGGTGTACGGCTTCAAGCGGCCCGACCCCGCCCCGACCGTGTTCGGCTTCCACGAGGTCTTCCACGCCCTGACCGTCGTCGCCTTCGCTGCGCAGTGGGTCGGCGTGCTCATCGTGGCCCTCGACCCGGTGCGCTGACCGCGACCGCCGCCGGCGGCGGTCGGTGAGGGTGACCGCAGACGGACGGGAGGCCCGTGGCACGCTCGCCACGGGCCTCCCGTCCGTCTGCTGGTCGCGTCACGACCGGTGATGACGCTGCTGCCGACGTCGCTGCTGCTGACGTCGCCGCGGCAAGCCGCGGTCAGCCGCGTTCGGTGTCGTCGCCCACGTCCGTCCGGCCGTCCTCGCCGATGCGGCGCGACGGCTCGTCCGTCGTGACGCCCTCGCCGGCGTCGGACTCGAGCCGCTGCCGGATCTCCGCGCGGTACCGGGTCCGGCGGATGCGTCGGGTCATGTCGACCACGAGCAGGATCGTCACGACCGCGACGACCGCGATCGCGATGAAGCCGGCGACCCCGGGGGTGACGTCGACGTCGGGCACGACCGACGGGCTCGGGCTGGGGGCGGCGGCGATGGCCGTCAGGATGGTGCTCACGCGGTGGTGTCCTCGTCGTCAGGGAGCCCCGCGAACAGGTCGGACTCCGGCAGGTCGGTGGGCACGCGTGCCTCGACCAGCTGGTAGTCCTCGGTGGGCCACACCGTCGCGAGGAGGTCGTTCGGCCAGGAGAAGAAGAAGCTGTCCGGCGGCACCTGGCTCGCGTGCGCGTGCAGCGCTGCGTCGCGGGCGTCGAAGTACGCGCTGACGTCGACGTGCGTCGTCGCGAGGTCGGGCCGGTCGGCGAACCGCTCGACCCACTCGCGGAGCTGCTCGACCGCCGGGTTGTCCGGGTCGCGCTCGCGCAGTGCCTCGTGGATCGTGCGGAAGCGGCGGGGGTTCATGGTGCGCTCGTAGTAGAGCTTGCTGACCGCCCACGGCTCCCCCGCTGCCGGGTACTTCGTCGGGTCGGCGGCGTCACGCCACGCGGCCACCGAGACCTCGTGCGTGCGGATGTGGTCGGGGTGCGGGTACCCGCCGTTCTCGTCGTAGGTCACGAGCACGTGCGGGCGGAAGCGGCGGACCACGCGGACGAGTGCCTCGGTCGAGTACTCGAGCGGCACCGTCGAGAACGTGCCCGGACGGACCGTCTCGCCCTGCTCGGCGTCCGGCAGCCCGGAGTCGTGGTAGCCGAGCCACACGTGGTCGATCCCGAGCGCTGCCTGCGCCGCGGCCATCTCCGACCGGCGGTAGCCCGCCATGTCACGGTGCGCACGGCTCGTCGCGGGTTCGCCGAGCTGGTCGTTGAGGACGTCCCCGGCCTCGCCACCCGTGCACGAGACGACCATCACCTGGTGTCCCTCGGCGACGTACCGGGCGGAGGTCCCGGCGCCCTTGCTCGACTCGTCGTCGGGGTGGGCGTGGACGGCCAGCAGGCGGAACGGCACGAGGATCCTCACGGGTGCGGGTCGAGCGGGGCGCGCACGCGTCGACCGCGGGCGTGGGGGCAGCGCACAGCGGGGCGTGAACTACCCTGGGACCAGGATAATCACCCCAGGAGCCCCGAACTGTCCGAACCGCTGCACCCCACCGCCACCGCTGCGACCGTCGCGCCCGGCACGGCCGCGTCGCTGGACGATCGGTACGGGCGCACGCCGGAGCGTCGGCGCCGCGGCAGGCTGTTCGGGATCGTCGCGGCGATCGCCGTCGTGCTCGTGTTCGTCGCGTGGGTCGTCTGGGCCGGGCTCGACCAGGAGTCGCACGGGCTCGACAACACCGAGCTCGGCTACACCGTCGTCTCCGACCACCGCACGGTCGTGCACTCGCAGGTGTCGGCCGACCCGGGCACCGAGGTCCGCTGCGCCGTGCAGGTGCTCGACAAGTCGTACTCGATCGTCGGGTGGAAGGAGGTGACGCTGCCGGCCTCCGAGCAGCGCACCCGCTCGATCTCGACCGAGGTGAACACCACGACCCGCGGCGTGACCGGCTTGATCCACGACTGCTGGGTTCCCTAGACTCGACTGATTCGCGGACGAGACCGGCCACACCGGCCGGTCTCGTCCTTTGTCGAAAGGGAGACCGATGAGCAACGACACGCAGACCACCTGGCTGACCCAGGAGGCGCACGACCGTCTCACGGCCGAGCTCGCGCAGCTGTCGGGCCCGGCCCGCAAGGAGATCGCGGACCGCATCGAGGCGGCGCGTGAAGAGGGCGACCTCAAGGAGAACGGCGGCTACCACGCCGCGAAGGACGAGCAGGGCAAGATCGAGGCCCGCATCCGCCAGCTCACCGAGCTGCTCAAGCACGCCACCGTGGGCGAGGCGGACTTCGACGGCACCGTCGAGCCGGGCACCGTCGTGACCGCGGTCATCGCCGGCGACGAGTCGACGTTCCTCGTGGGCAACCGCGAGATCGTGGCCGAGGGCTCCGACCTGACCGTGTACAGCCCGGTCAGCCCGGTCGGTGCCGCGATCCTCGGGCTGCGCGCGGGCGACGAGACGACCTACACCGCGCCGAACGGCAAGGAGATCAGCGCCAAGGTGACGAAGATCGAGCGCTACCAGCCGTAGGCGGCCGGCCGCGCGGCGCCACGGCCCGCGGTCGGTGGCGCGACGTGCCAGTGCACGACCAAGAGCAGCTCGCACCACGGAACCATGTGGCGCGAGCTGCTCTTCGTTGTGCGACAGCCGGGCCGCGCGCACGGCGCCGCGAGCACGGCGCCGCACCGGGTGCTCAGCGCCCGGTCAGTGCGCCACGACGTCGCGGTGCGCGAGCGACCGGACGCACGGGAAGCACACGAGGTCCCCGACGGCGACGTCGCCCGGCAGCAGCACCTGGTGCCCGGCCGTCCCGGTCGTGTTCGTCGTGAGCGTCACCTCGGCCGCGGGAGCGACGCTGCGCCGGCCGATCAGCCGCGCCGCGGTCAGCACGGCGCAGTCGGGAACGACCCCGTCGAGCTCGACGAACACCACGCCCCACGGACGCCGGACCCGCGTGACGGTCGCGACGGTCACGCAGACGTCGGCGGGGTGCCAGTCGCGTGGGCGGTACCGCGGCGGTGCCTGCTCCGCGGTGTGCACGCACGGCGTCCCGGCCACCGCGGCCAGGCGCTGCATCGACACCGCGCGGACCCGGACGTCGTCGAGCGTGGCCTCGGTGCCGGCGGGCCAGACCGTCGGGTCGAGCGGATCGGGCAGCGAGGCACGGAGCGAGGGCAGGATCGACGTGAGGGTCATGACGGGAGCATCACGCGCCTCCCGGCCGTCCGCGGCGTCGCTCACGCGCCCCTGACGCCGGGACGGCCGTCCCGTGCGCAGCGCTGACACCGACGTGTGCAGCGCGGCGGGTCAGTGCTCGAGCAGCTCCGGACGGAAGCCGACCTCGTGGAGGCGCTTCATGACCTCCTGCGCGTGTTCCGGGCCGCGTGCCTCGATCGACAGGTCCAGGGCGACCTCGTTGATCACCAGGCCCTGCCCGTGCCGGGTGTGCAGCACCTCGACGACGTTGGCGCCGGCGTCCGAGATGACCTGTGCGACGCGGGCGAGCTGGCCGGGGCGGTCCGGCAGCATGATGCGGATGCCGATGTAACGCGACGCGGCGACGAGCCCGCGGGTGATGATGCGCTCCATCATGAGCGGGTCGATGTTGCCGCCGCTCAGCAGCACGACCGTGCGGCCGGTGTCGCGGACGGCGCCGGACATGATCGCTGCGACACCGACGGCGCCGGCTGCCTCGACCACGAGCTTCGCGCGCTCGAGCAGCACGAGCAGGGCGCGGGCGGTGTCGTCGTCCGACACGGTGACGATGTCGTCGACCAGGTCGCGGATGATCGGGAAGTTCAGGTCGCCGGGTCGGGCAACGGCGATGCCGTCCGAGATCGTCGGCTTCGTCGTGATCGTGACCGGCTGGCCGGCGGTGATCGAGGACGGGTAGGCGGCGGCGTTCTCCGCCTGCACGCCGATCACCCGGATCGGACGGCCCAGGCGCTCGGACATCCCCTTCACCGCGAGGGCGATGCCGGAGATGACCCCGCCGCCGCCGATCGGCACGACCACCGTGTCGACGTCGGGCACCTGGTCGATGATCTCGAGCCCGAGCGTGCCCTGGCCGGCGATGACGTCCGGGTGGTCGAAGGGCGGGATGAACACCGCGCCGGTGTGGGCGGCGAAGTCCTTGGCGGCGCTCAGGGCCTCCTCGACGGAGTGACCGCGCAGCACCACGTCGGCGCCGTAGTGCCGTGTGGCCTGGAGCTTCGGCAGCGCGACTCCGACCGGCGTGAAGATCGTGGCCGGGATGCCGAGCTCGCGGGCGGCCAGGGCCACGCCCTGCGCGTGGTTGCCGGCGCTCGCGGCGACGACACCGGCCGCACGCTGCTCGGGGCTGAGCGCGGCGAGCCGGTTGTAGGCGCCCCGCACCTTGTAGGCGCCGGTGCGCTGCAGGTTCTCGCACTTCAGGTGCACCGGTGAGCCGAGCAGCTCCGCGAGGAACTGCGACGTCTCCATCGGCGTGACGCGCGCGACGCCCGCGATGGTCCGCTGCGCGGCCTCGATGTCCGCCAGCGAGGGGAACGCCGCGGTCTGCTGCTGGGGCACGGAGGTGTCGGTCACGGTCCCATCATCGTCCGTCAGGGCGTCCACGGCGAACTCGTGACGGTCCTTCGGTGAGCGCCCGCTCAGCCCGCGGTCCCCTTCGCGGCGGTGGGCTGCTCGTCGCTGCCCGGCGCGGGGACGCCATCGGGGTGGTGCTTCCGCCAGCGGCGACGCTTCTTGGCCTCGACGCTCGCGTGGTGGTCGCGCTGCTTCGCCTCGAGCACGTGGTCGGAGTCGAGCCCCTTCCACCGGCCGCTGGCGATCGTCGTGACCATCGAGTTCACGGTCGCGATCAACGGCACGGCGAAGAACGCGCCCGCGATGCCTGCGAGCCCGGACGCCGCGGTCACGCCGAGCACGACGGCGAGCGGGTGCACCTTGACGGCACTGCCCATGACGAGGGGCTGCAGGATGTGCCCCTCGACCTGCTGCACGACGAGGATCACGCCGAGCATGACGAGCGCCGCGACCCAGCCGTTGAAGATGAGCGCGATGAACACGGCGAGGAAGCCCGTCACGATGGCACCGACCACGGGGATGAACGCGCCGAGGAAGACGAACACCGCGATCGGGATGACGAGCGGGAGCTGCAGGACGGCGGCGCCGATGCCGATGCCGACCGCGTCGACGAAGGCGACGAAGATCTGCACGCGGATGAAGCTCGTGAGCGTCGTCCAGCCGGCGACACCCGCGCCGTCGATGGCCGAGCGGGCGTTCTTCGGGAACAGCCGGACGGTCCAGCGCCACACGTTCTTGCCGTCGATGAGCAGGAAGATCACCGTGAAGATGACGACGAAGAGCCCGGTGAGCAGGTGCGTCAGCGACGAACCAGCGCTCGCCACCCCCGACAGGATCGAGCCGGAGTTGCTCGACAGCCAGTCGGTGGCCTGGTTCAGGTAGTTGTTGAGGTCGGACTGGCTGATGCCGACCCCGGAGTTCAGCACGAACTCGCGGATGGTGTCGTACTGCGAGAGCGTCCGGTCCCGGAGCGAGGGGTACGACGCCGCGATCTGGTCGACGACGAGCCAGATGAGCCCGCCGACGGCTGCGAGACCCCCGACCAGGCTGACCACGACGGCGATCCACTTCGGCACGTGGTGCCGCTGCATCCAGTTCGAGAGCGGCACGAGCAGGGCGGCGACGACGATCCCGATGAGGAACGGGATGAGGACCTCGCTGAAGAGCGTGACGAGGTAGATGAACACCGCGACGACACCGATGACCACCAGCACTCGCCACGACCACGCGCCCGCGATCCGCATGCCCGTCGGCACGACCTGCTCGACGACGGGATCCGGATGCGTCTTCTTTCCCCAGGCCATGCGGCGAGTGTACCGACGGGCGCCGGAGCGTGTTCCAGATGCGGCATACGTCCGTCCGACGTCGGTGTCGGCGCTGATCGGTAGCGTCGTGCCATGGTCAGGTCCACGCTCTCCGCCGCCGAGGCCCGCCGTGTCACCCTCGCGGCCCAGGGCTTCGGCGCACCCGCTCGCGACGCCGTGGGCACCCGCACGCTGACGACGACGATCGGCCGACTCGGGCTGCTGCAGATCGACTCGGTCAACGTCTTCGAGCGCAGCCACTACCTGCCCCTCTTCGCCCGCCTCGGCGCCTACGACAAGTCCACGCTGGACCGCTTGACCATGCGCCGCTCCGGCCCGTACGCCGAGTACTGGGCGCACGAGGCCGCGTTCCTGCCGCGGGCCGACCTCCCGCTCTTCCGCTGGCGGATGGACGCGTACCGCGAACGCGACGCCCGGCCGAACCGGATCGCCGGCGTCGAACGCACCGCGAGCGTCCGCCGCGAGCTCCGCGCCCTGCTCGCCACCGAGGGTCCCCTGCCCGCGAGCGCGGTCGAGCACGAGGCGAACGTCCGCCGCGGGCCGTGGTGGGGGTGGAGTGACGTGAAGGCGGGCCTCGAGCAGATGTTCCGCTGGGGCGAGGTCGTCAGCGCCGGACGCGCCGGGTTCGAGCGCGTGTACGCCCTGCCCGACCAGGTGTTGCCGGCGGGCACGCTCGAGGGTGCTCCCGACCGGCACACCGCCGTCACCGAGTTGGTCGGGCGCGCCGCGCGCGCGTTCGGCGTCGGGACCCGCGCGGACCTCGCCGACTACTTCCGCCTGCGCGCGGACGACACCACCGCCGCGATCACGGAGCTCGAGGAACGCGGCGAGCTCGTGCCGGTCCGGGTGGAGGGCTGGCGGGACCCCGCTTGGCTGCACGCCGATGCCCGGGTCCCGAGGCACGTCGCCGCCGACGCGGTGCTCAGCCCGTTCGACCCGGTCGTCTGGTTCCGGCGCCGAGCGGAGCGCATGTACGACTTCCACTACCGGATCGAGATCTACACACCGGCGCCGAAGCGCGTGTTCGGCTACTACGTGCTGCCCGTCCTGCAGGACGACCGCCTGACCGGTCGCGTCGACCTGAAGAGCGACCGGCAGCGCGGGGTCCTCCGGGTCCGGACCGCCTGGCAGGAGCCGGGTGAGCAGCTGGACGCGGAGCGCCTCGCCGAGACGCTGCGGCGGGCGGCCGCGTGGCAGGGCCTCGACGGCGTCGAGGTCACCGACCGGGGTACGGCCGCCGGCGCGGTCGCCGCAGCGCTCGGGGTCGCGCTCGTCCCGCACGAGGCCGCGGACGACGCCGACGCTGCCGAGGCGGCTA
>NZ_RBLU01000188.1 GCF_003989515.1 Curtobacterium sp. HSID17257 | reverse complement strand
ACCTGCGGAACCTCAACGTGATCGCGAGCCCCGCGCAGGAGTTCCGCGACGTCCTCGACCTGATGCCGACCGCCACGGCCGACGACTGGCAGGACGTCGCCGGTCGTCTCGCCGCGCTGCCGGACGCGCGAGTGCGCCGAGCAGGGCGATCTCGCCCTCGACGAGTTCCTGGGTGTCGTCCACGACGACCAGCCGCAGCGCCGCGACGCTCGCCGGGACCTCGTGCCGCAGGACGGCGGCCGTCGCGAAGGCCACCAGCTCCGCCGAGTCGAGGCTGCTGCCGCGGAAGGCCGTCACCGACGCGCGGTACTCGTCCACGAAGTCGCCGACCGCGCGCCACTCGGGGCGTCCGCGCTCGTCGGCGAGCTCGCGCATGTCGTCGGGCTCCACACCGGCGGCCACGGCCCGCATCATCACGTCACGGAGCGCGGTCCGGAACCCTGCACGCTCCCGGACGACGGCGGTGATCGGGGCCGGCCACGCGGGACCGCCACCGTCGATCTCGTGCCCGTCGAGCAGGTCGGCGATGATGCGGTCCTGCTCACCACCGGTCAGCAGCGTCGGCGCTTCCTGCCCCTGCAGCGCCGCTGCGTGTGCGACGACCTGGAAGGCGAGGGAGTTGACGGTCCGGGCGAGCGCCCCGGGGACGACCCGGTCGACGGCGGCCGCCAGACGGTCGCGGAGCGCGGTCGCCGCTGTCCGGGCGGACGTCAGCGCGAGCACCGCCGCGTGGCCGTCAGGCGAGATCCCGTCCGGACGGGCGAGCCGCTCGGCGACGAGCCGCGTGAGCGTGGTGGTCTTGCCGGTGCCCGGTGCGCCGATCACGGCGGCGTGCCGGGCGTCGGGCAGCGTCAGGACGGCATCCTGCGCGGGGTCGGCGACGAGCGCACGGGCGACCCCGACGTCCTCGGGGAGGGTCGTCAGCGTGGTCCTGGGCACGCGGACACGGTACCGACCACGGCCGACAGCAGCGGCCGACCCACCGCGACCGGAGCCGCGTGCGCTCCGGCCCGGTGCGAGGAACACACCGCCGCCACCGCTGCGGTGCGCCCCGGGCGAACGCCCGGTGTCGTCGGGGGCCGCTCGGATACGCTGTGCTCGTGGACATCAAGATCGGCATCATCAACAGCCCGCGCGAGATCGCCTTCGAGACCGCCCAGAGCGCCGAGGAGATCGAGCAGGCCGTGGCAGCAGCCCTCGAGTCGCAGTCGACCCACCTCTCCCTCAAGGACGAGAAGGGCCGCCGGTTCATCGTGCCGGTCGCCGCGCTCGCCTACGTCGAGGTCGGTGCAGAGGAGTCGCGCCGCATCGGCTTCGTCGCCTGACGTGGAGTTGCTCTTCGCCGTGCTCGGCGGCCTCATCGCCGGGGCCGTCGCGCACGTCGTCGTGCCCTGGCGCTCGACGCGCGGTGCGCTGCTCGGCCCGGTGGTCGGCGGCGTCGTCGCCGCCGTCGTGTGGGAGGCCCTGACCTGGGCCGGCTGGCCGTACGACGGCGGCTGGATCTGGGTGCTCGCCCTGGTCGGCGCCGGCGTCGTCGCCGTCGTCACCGAGTGGGTCCTGGGTCGTCGCCGCACCGCCGCGGACGAGGACTTCTTCGAGCGGGCCCGCGCCTGACCGCACCGGTCCTGCACGGACGAGCACGACCGCGCCGAGCGCTCCCGCGCCGAACGCGCCTGACCGTACCCCCGGGGCCAGCCCGACCGGACCGCCGCCCCTCAGGCGGTCAGCCCGAGCGCGTCCATCCGCCGCGTGTGTGCCGCGATGAGCTCCGTCCACACCGGCTCGAGCTTCTCCTGGTCCTCCCGCGCGTGGACCGCCAGCGCGGACCGTGCCACGAGCAGGGTGTCCCCGACGAGTCGGCGGCCCCACATGGCCAGCCGCGACCCGACACGCGGGTCCTGCTCGATGTGCTCGGACAGCTCCTGCACGACCGCGGGCTCCTCGCGCGCGTCGAAGACCGTGCGCAGTCGCTGTCGGACGTCGAGCGGCAGCGAGCGGAGCAGGCTGCCGAACAGGTCGTTGAGGATGCCCGCCGTCACGTACCCGGTGAGCATCGACTCGTACCAGTCGGCGCCACTGGTGCGCAGCAGGAAGCGGTCGATCGCCTCGCGGTGCGGCTCCATAAGCTCCGCCGGCGCCCACCCGCCTCGTTCGATCTCGGCGACGATCGTCCGGTGCCGCTCGAGCGCCGTCGTCGCGAGCACACCCGTCACGAGGCGTCCGGACATCGTCGGCGCCGCGGCCCCGGCACGCCCCATCGTCTCGTAGAGCGAGAGCTGCAGGTAGGCGGCCTGCCCCAGGTACACGTCGAGCTCCGGGCTCACGTCGTCCAGCTGCAGGCGCTCCACGGGCGAGGCGTTCCGCGGGTTGCGCGACGCCAACCACGCGGCTGCGAGCTGCGCAGCGCGCTTCCGGTTCCACCACGACACCATGCCCCGAGCATACGGGGAACGGGCGCCGCTCCCGCCCGGCGGGCGCTGTCGTCGCCGGCCGTCGGTAGACTGGCCGGGACTCCCACCAGGACCAAGGTGATCCATTGACTTTCGCAGACCTCTCCATCGAGCAGGACATCGTCGACGCGCTCGCGACGAAGGGCATCAGCGAGCCCTTCCCGATCCAGCAGCAGACGATCCCGCTCGCCCTCACCGGCCAGGACATCATCGGCCAGGCCAAGACCGGTACCGGCAAGACCTTCGGCTTCGGCCTCCCGCTGATCCAGCGCCTCGGCGCGGACCCCGAACACGGCGTCAAGGCGCTCGTCGTCGTCCCCACGCGTGAACTCGCCGTGCAGGTGACCGAGGACCTCGAGGTCGCCACGTCGAACCGCTCGACCACGATCGTCTCCATCTACGGCGGCAAGGCGTACGAGGGCCAGATCGAGCAGCTCAAGGCCGGCGCGCAGATCGTCGTCGGGACCCCCGGTCGCCTCATCGACCTGCAGCGCCAGCGCCTCCTCGACCTGTCGAAGGTGCAAGAGGTCGTGCTCGACGAGGCCGACCGCATGCTCGACCTCGGCTTCCTGTCGGACATCGAGCGCATCTTCCAGGCGGTCCCCGCGGTGCGGCACACGATGCTGTTCTCGGCGACGATGCCCGCGCCGATCGTCGCGCTCGCACGTCGCTTCATGACGCGTCCGGTGCACATCCGCGCGACGGACCCCGACGAGGGCCTGACGCAGGCGAACATCAAGCACGTCATCTACCGCGCGCACTCGCTCGACAAGGACGAGGTCATCGCCCGCATCCTGCAGGCCGAGGGTCGCGGCAAGACCGTCATCTTCACCCGCACGAAGCGCGCGGCGGCGAAGCTGGTCGAGGAACTGAAGGACCGCGGCTTCAACGCCGCAGCCGTCCACGGCGACCTCAACCAGGAGCAGCGCGAGCGCGCGATGGCGGCGTTCAAGGCGGGCAAGCGCGACGTGCTCATCGCGACCGACGTCGCCGCCCGCGGCATCGACGTGGACGACGTCACGCACGTCATCAACCACACGATCCCGGACGACCCGGACACCTACCTGCACCGCGCCGGCCGCACCGGTCGTGCGGGCAAGACCGGCATCGCGGTCACGTTCGTCGACTGGGACGACCTGCACAAGTGGACGCTCATCGACAAGGCCCTCGAGTTCGGCATCCCCGAGCCCGTCGAGACCTACTCGTCGTCGCCGCACCTGTTCGCCGACCTCGACATCCCCGCGGGGACGAAGGGCCGCCTGCCCGGCGCA
>NZ_RBLU01000187.1 GCF_003989515.1 Curtobacterium sp. HSID17257 | reverse complement strand
AGGATGTCGGACATGTAGGACACGCACTAAAGATGAAGATATGTTGCAAGACGTATAGAAATCAAGAACAAACAGCAGAGAAACGGTAATATATAAACAAGAGACGAGAGAAGTGGAGACGAAGATATACAGATGAGAGGAAATGGAGAGCTGCAAAAGATTTAAGATAATGGATAATGGAAATGATGAGTGAGAATCGATTGAGAAGGAAAGGGCAAATGATGTTTTTTTTTTTTTC
>NZ_RBLU01000186.1 GCF_003989515.1 Curtobacterium sp. HSID17257 | reverse complement strand
CGCTGCTGCGCCGGCAGCGTGTCCAGGAGCGCGACCAGGTCGTCGTCGACCGACCGCGCCCAGGCCGCGTACGACGGCGAGACCGGGGCGATGCGCTCCGCGTAGGCGGCGAACCGCTCGCGCGTGCCCGTCACGGGCGGTGCATGCCGACGTGGCGGATGCCGGCCTCGTCGTACGGCTCTCCGAACCGGACGAAGCCGTGGCGTTCGTAGAGGCCCGCGACGTACTCCTGGGCGTGCAGGACGAACGGCTCGTGCCCGTGTGCGTCGAGGACGGCGGCGACCAGGCGTCCGGCGATCCCCTGCCCGCGGTGGCCCGGGTGGGTGGCGACCCGGCCGACGACCCAGGCCGGCGGCGGCGAGCCCGCCGGGTGCTCCTCGTCGGCTGCGGGCCGGACCAGGCGGAGGTACCCGACCGGATCGTCGTCCGCTCCGAACCACCAGTGCTCGGTGTCGGGTTCACGGTCACGGCCGTCGAAGTCGTCGGCGGTGACCCGCTGCTCGAGCGCGAAGACGCGGTTCCGCAGCCGCACGATGCCGTACAGTTCGTCCGTCGTCAGGCGGGTCCAGCGGGCGTGGCGGACGGAATGCTCGGACATCGTCGCGAGTTTACTGAAGGGGTCGGGCATCACCATCGAGCCCCGACCGGAAGCAGGAGGAAGCAATGGCGTACAACGTCGACAAGTCCGACGCCCAGTGGCGCGAGGAGCTCTCCCCGGACCAGTACGCCGTGCTCCGGCAGGCCGGGACCGAGCGTCCGTGGACGGGCGAACTGCTCGACGAGGAGCGCGCCGGCATCTACACGTGTGCAGCGTGCGGCGCGGAGCTGTTCCAGAGCGGCACGAAGTTCGACTCCGGCTGCGGCTGGCCGTCGTTCTACGAGTCCGTGCGGCCCGAGGCGGTCCAGCTCATCGAGGACAAGTCGCTCGGCATGGTCCGCACCGAGGTCCGCTGCGCGAACTGCGGCTCGCACCTCGGGCACGTGTTCCCCGACGGCTTCGGCACCCCCACCGGTGACCGCTACTGCATGAACTCGCTCTCGCTGAACTTCGCCGAGCAGAGCGAATGAGCCCCCGGCGCGCTCGCCGCTAGGATGGGCGCGTCAGCCGGCATGGCGCAATTGGTAGCGCACCGTACTTGTAATACGGGGGTTGCGGGTTCGAGTCCCGCTGCCGGCCCCAGCACTGCGCAGGACGGAGGGCCCGGACGGGTGTCGTCCGGGCCCTCCGGCACACGCGGAACACGGATCAGGAGGCGTTCCGGGCGCTCGACGCGGTAACCAGCCGGCCGTACTTCGATGGTGACACCATGCCCGGTGACGTGTCCACGCTTCCGGGCCGAATCGCGCGAAGCCGCACGGATCTGCAGGAAGCGGCCGCCTCGTCTGCGCTCTCGCTGAGTGCCGCAGCGCCCCGCTGGCGTTCAGCGACCGCCCGTGATCCGGCGCTCGCGCTGTGCGACGCCGGCGGTGCCGTACGGGTAGTCGTCGATCCGCGGAGCGCTCGCGTCGGTCAGGGCCTGCAGCTCGTCGTCGGTGAGCACGAGGTCCGCCGCGCCGAGGTTGTCCTCGAGCTGCGACACCGTCCGGGCGCCGAGGATGACGCTCGTCACCGCGGGGCGCGCGAGCAGCCAGGCGAGGGCGACCTGCGACCGCGAGGCACCGTGCGCGTCGGCGACGTCGGACACCGCGTCGAGCACCTTCCACGTGCGCTCGTCGGCGTTCCGGGCCTCCCACGCCTCCATGCCGCGCTGCGGGTCCTCGCCGAGCCGTGTCGAGCCCGTCGGCGCCTCGTCGCGCTGGTACTTGCCCGAGAGCCAGCCGCCGGCCAGGGGTGACCAGGGCAGCAGGCCGATCCCGGCGTCCAGGCACGCCGGGACGACCTCGTGCTCGATGTCGCGCACGAGCAGGTTGTACTGGGGCTGCAGCGTCACCGGCGGTGCCCAGCCGTGGGCCTTCGCCTCGTACACGGCCTTGGTGACCTGGTAGCCGAGGTAGTTCGAGAAGCCGTAGGTGCCGATCTTCCCGGCGGACACCGCGTCGTCGAGGAAGCGCAGGGTCTCCTCGATCGGGGTCAGGGCGTCCCACGCGTGCATCTGGTACAGGTCGATGTGCTCCACGCCGAGCCGTTCGAGCGACGCGTCGAGGGCGACGCGCAGGTGCCGGCGGGACAGGCCGAGGTCGTTCGGACCGTCGCCCTGGGGGAACCGGCCCTTCGTCGCGAGGACGACCTGCTGTGCCTCGGTCGGGTGGGCGGCGAGCCACCGGCCGATGATGCGCTCGGACTCGTTGCCGGAGTACACGTCCGCGGTGTCGACGAGCGTGCCGCCCGCTGCGACGAACGTGTCGAGGATCTGGTGGGAGGTGGGTTCGTCGGCCTCACTGCCGAACGTCATGGTGCCGAGGGTCAGCGTCGACACCGATGTCCCGCTGTTGCCGAGGAGTCTGTAGTCCATGGCGGGGACGCTACGCCCGGTCGCCTTCGCCAGCGGGGACCTGCCAGTGCCCGTCAGGGCGTCAGCACTGCCCCCTCAGCGCCCATCGGACAGGAACGCGATGGCGCGCTCCCGGAAGTCGCGCGACGTCGGCGCGTTGAAGTGGTTCCGGCGCGGGATCTCGAAGAACGACGCGTCCGGCGCCGCCTCGGCCAACCGCACGGCGCTGTCCCGGATGCCGTCCTCGCTGCCCGCCGCCATCAGGATCGGCTGCGCGGGCGCGTTCTCGGGCGTCGGCTCGACGCTGTTCCGCATCCCCTCGACCATCGCGACGAGCGCCCGCAGGTCGTTCCCCTCGACGTTCGCCGCCATCTGCAGGTACCCGTTCGTCACCCGGTCCTCGACCGGCGTGCCGTCGGCGATGTAGGCCTTCGCCTGGTCGACGGCCACGCGGCGCATCGGATCCGCGTCGGGGATCCCGCCGAGCACGGCCCGTGAGATCCGGTCCGGGATCCGCTCCGCCGTGTGCCAGCCGACGCGGGCCCCGAGCGAGTACCCGAGGAACGCGACGTCGTCGAGCAGGTAGGTGTCGACGACGGTCGTCACGTCGGCGACGAGCAGGTCCATCGAGTACGCGGCCGGGTCGTGCGGCTTCGACGAGGCACCGTGCCCGCGCTGGTCGAGTGCGACGACGCGGTACCCGGCGCGGACGAGGTCGCGGGTCCACCCGGAGGCGTGCCAGTTGAGGACCGCGCCCGAGGCGAACCCGTGCACGGCGACGACCACGGGGGCGTCCGGGTCGCCGAAGTCGTACGTCGCGAGCTTCAGGCCGTCCGGGGACATCACGGCACGGGGACGGGGCGCTTCGGGGACGAGTGACATGGCGTCACCAGGCTACCGGGGCAGTGTGGTGCCCATGGACGGCTACGGCGGCGATCAGGTCCGGGCGGCGGAGCGGCCGCACCTCGAGGCGGGGGAACCCCTCATGCAGCGAGCGGCGGACGGGCTGGCCCGCATCGTCGGTGAGCTCCTCGACGATCCGGCGGTCCGTCCGCAGGACGGCCCGGGGTCGGTCCTGCTGCTCGTCGGCAGCGGCGACAACGGCGGCGACGCCCTGTTCGCGGGAGCGCGCCTGGCGTCGGACGGGAGGCACGTGGCGGTGCTGCGCGTCGGCTCACGCGTCCACGAGGCGGGCCTGGCAGCGGCGCTGGACA
>NZ_RBLU01000185.1 GCF_003989515.1 Curtobacterium sp. HSID17257 | reverse complement strand
TCCGTCGCCTACGGCCGTCGAGCGTGACGGAACGGGCTCGCTCGGGCCAGCGCACGGACGGGAGGCGCGGGGCGGGCTGGCACCGCGCCTCCCGTCCGTCCGTGGGCACCAGCCGCACCGAACGGGCAGGACATGCCGCGTGCATGCCGGCGGGCGGGCGGGATCCGTCGGCAGCAGCCGCCGAGTGTGACAGGAAGTGCCCGCTCGAGAAACGGGCGGGTGGGCGGGCGGGCGGTCCGGCGGGCCCGTGCGGCGGGCGTCGTCAGTCGGCGTCGGGGGCGAGCCAGATGGCCGAGGCTGCGGCGGCGGGCAGGTCGACGAGGGACTCCTGGCCGTCGGGCGTCCGGCGCGCGACGGCGATCACCCCCGCGTAGTCACGGACGCGCTCCACCCGCAGGTGGGTCCCCAGTGCGACGCCGAGCTCGTCGAAGTAGCGCAGCAGGGCCGGGTCGTCGTCGGACACCCGGTCGACGGTCCCGCACGCGCCGGGCTCGATCGACCCGAGCAGTGTTCCGGGCGACGACGGGACCGAGCCGTCCGCCGCCGGGATCGGGTCGCCGTGCGGGTCGTGCGTCGGGTGGCCCAGGTCGGCGTCGACCCGGTCGAGGAAGGTCTCGGACACCGCGTGCTCGAGCGCTTCGGCCTCGGTGTGGACCTCGTCCCACGAGTAGCCGAGCCGCTGCACGAGGTAGGTCTCGATGAGTCGGTGCCGGCGGACCATCGCCACGGCGACCTGCTGCCCGAGCGGGGTGAGCACGACGCCGTAGTAGGGGGTGTGCTCGATGAGGCCGTCGCGGTCGAGCTTCCGGAGGTTGCCCGACACCGTCGACGCCGAGACCCCGAGCGCCGCCGCGATGTCCCGCGTCGCAAGCCCCTCGCTGCCACGCTCGCCGGCCTTCCACACGAGCTTCACGTAGTCCTCTGCCATGGTGGAGAGGGAGGGCAGGCGCATGCGTCAATGGTACGGACGACGGGCGACCACGACGGCACGCGTCCGGCGCCGCCGCTGGCCGGTGCCCCCGTCGATCCTGCTCGGCCTGTTGCCGCTCGTCGCCTTCGCCGCCGTCAGTGCCTGGCGCTCGCGGCCGAGCGACGACTACGGCACGCTCGGGCAGACGGTCGAGAGCGTCATCGGGGCACTCGTGCTGCCCGAGGGCATCGCGGTGCTCGTGCTCTGCGCCTACGTCACCGCCCTCGGGTGGTGGCCGATCGCGACAGTGGACCGACGCCGCGCGACACTGCGCTGGACGCTCATCGCGCCGGCCCTGATCGCCGCTGTCTGCCTGGCGCGACTGCCGCTCGTCGAGTGGGACGCGCAGCCGGTGCGGTACTTCGTGCTGCTCGGGGTCGGGGTCCTCTTCGTCGGGGTGTTCGAGGAGCTGCTCACGCGCGGCGTCCTGCTCGTCGGGCTCCGACGGCGGCTGCCCGAGTTCGGGGTGTGGATCGCGTCGTGCGCGCTGTTCGGGCTGCTGCACTTCCTCAACGTCCTCGCGGGTGCCGAGGTCGGCCTGACCGTCGTGCAGGTCGTCTTCGCGGCGTCGTTCGGGTCCACGCTGTACCTGGCCCGGCGGCTGACCGGGAACCTGCTCGCGCCCGTGCTGCTCCACGCCTCCTGGGACTTCGGGTCGATCGCGGTGTCGGCGACCGTGCCGACGCAGGACCTGGCGCGGATGGCGTCCGCCGGGTTCATCGGGCTGTTCGCCTTCGCGGTGCTCGCCCTCGGGCTGGCCGCCGGCGGCGTGGTCGCGTGGCGGGACGACCGGGCCCGTCGCCTCGGGCGCCGGTGGCGGACGGTCCCGCCCATGGGAGCGCTCGCGGTGCAGGTGGACGAGCCGCGCCTCCCGTCCGCCGTCTGACCCGGCAGCCGCCCGCGGGCCGGTCTCCCCCGCGAGAGCGACAGGCTGCCGCGAACGGTTGCGCGCGTTCTGTCGCTTTCGCGGACAACCCGCCCGCGCCCCCGCCCGCTGCCCCCGCCCGCGCCCGCGGCCGCGGGCGCTGCGAATGCGCACAGCCTGGGGCCCGGTTCACCCTCGGGTGGGGGACCGTTCGCCGTCCGGCAACCACCCGTCCCTAGGTTCACCCTGTTTCCACACCGGTACAACAGGAAGGGGCGTCGCCCCCGGGCGACCACCACCACATGCGCAGATCCGCCGTCCGCGGAGTGACCGTCGCCACCGTCGCGACCGCACTCGTGCTCGGGTCGCCGCTCGCCGCCCAGGCCGCGACGTACCCGAGCGACTCCACCAAGCCCGACCTCGTGTCGCTGCTGAACGGGTACGACCAGTACTGGACGTCGAGCGGGAAGAACGACCTGCACGGCACGGTGAACGACCCGACGACGCTGGCGAAGAACGACCAACTGACGTCGTGGATCAACCAGCACGCCACGGCGGCGCAGCAGTTCCGGGCGCTGCAGGACGCCGAGTACAACAACGCCACGAACACCGCCTACGACCAGTCGTTCACGGTGTCGCAGGGCCTCGGTGACACGCTGGGCAAGCTGCTCGTCCAGGGACGCAACACCGGCGCACTCCCGCTCACGAGCGCCCTGATCAACTCGTCGAACGGCACCAGCGGCGCCTACGTCGGCACCGGTGACGCGAAGGCGCACTACAGCTACCCGCGGCCCTACCTGCCGTCCGACACCGCGGCGACGCTGCCCGCCGGCGACGACACCGCGAACTGCAACCCGGCGACCGTCAACGCGTCGTCGCTCGCGGCGAACCGCACCGGCAAGGCCTGGGCGGACGCGAAGGGCAACCTCACGATGACGCGGGTGCCGGCCACGACCGACACCACGCACGAGTTCTCACCGAACGACGTCGTGCTCGACGCCGGCTACGGCCAGAAGGGCATCTGCACCGGCGGCTCGTACCCGTCCGGGCACACCACCACGGCGTACCAGGCGGGCATCACCCTCGCCACGCTCGTGCCCGAGCTCGCACCGGAGATCCTCGCCCGCACGTCCGAGGCCGGCAACGACCGCATCGTCCTCGGCGTCCACTACCCGCTCGACATCATGGGCGGACGCATCGACGGCGAGGCCGCCCTGGCCGCCCGCTGGTCCGACACGCAGTACCGCACCGAGGTCCTCGAGCCGGCCCGCGCCGAGCTCACGAAGTACCTCGAGGCGGAGTGCGGCGACACCCTCGCGAACTGCATCGCGGCGGAGCAGCCCTACACCGACGACCCCTACGGCGGCCAGGCGATGCCCGGCGGCACCGCGCAGGTCGTCACCGACCGCGCCTCGGCCGCGCAGGTCTACCGCGAGCGCATGACCTACGGCTTCGCGCAGACCGGGACCGCTGGTCTCGCCCCGTCGGTCCCGACCGGCGCGTCGAACCTGCTCCTGTCGACCTTCCCGACCCTGACCGACGCGCAGCGCGAGCAGGTGCTCGCGCAGACCGAGATCGCGTCGGGGTACCCCCTCGACCAGTCCGGCACCGCGAACGGTTCGTGGGAGCGGCTCGACCTCGCGGCCGCGACGAGCGCGACCGTCGCCGTCGGTGCGGACGGCACCGCGAAGGTCGTCTCGACCGGTGGTCAGGCGCGCGTCGTCTCCGGTGTGCTGACCGCCCCGGAGGGCACCACGGTGCAGGCCGGGAAGGCCCTCGCCCTCGCCGGCACCGGCCTCCCCGCCGGCGCCACGCTGCAGGTCGTGCTGCACTCCGACCCGGTCGTGGTCGGCACGCTCACGGTGGGCGCGGACGGCACCGCGACCGGCTCGGTCGTGATCCCCGCGGACGCCGCGGTCGGCGCGCACACGCTCGACCTGGTCGACGCGTCGGGTACCTCGGTGCTCGTGTCGCCGCTCGCGATCACCGTGACCGCGGCGCCGAGCGCGGGTGGCTCGACCGGCGGCACCGGCACGGCGAGCGGCACCGGCGCCA
>NZ_RBLU01000184.1 GCF_003989515.1 Curtobacterium sp. HSID17257 | reverse complement strand
CCGTCCGGCCAGCGTGTCCGGCACCGGCAGGGCCCAGGCTTCGGCGAGCCACCGAGCGGTGCCGACGACGACGACCTCGCCGTCGACGACCGCCTGCACTCCGGCACCGGGCGTCGCGGTGAACTGCTCGGCCGTCGGCACGACGACGTCACGCGACCGTGCCGAGCGGACGATCGCCCGCGCGACGGGGTGCTCGGAGCCGTCCTCGACCGCAGCGGCCACGGCGAGCACGGCCGCGTCGGCGTCCGGTGCTCCGTCGACCGGCAGGACCGCCGACAGGCGCATCTCCCCGGTCGTCACCGTCCCGGTCTTGTCGAGCACGATCGTGTCGACGGCACGCGTCCGTTCGAGGGCCTGCGGTCCACCGATCAGGATGCCGAGCTGCGAGCCGCGGCCCGTGCCGACGAGCAGGGCGGTCGGGGTCGCGAGCCCGAGGGCGCACGGGCAGGCGATGATCAGCGTCGCGACGGCGGCGGTGAACGCAGCGGTCAGGGAGCCACCGGCGACGAGCCAGCCGACGAACGCGACGACCGCGAGGCCGATGACGACGGGCACGAACACCGCCGAGACCCGGTCCGCCAGCCGCTGCACGGCGGCCTTGCCGGTCTGCGCCTCCTCCACGAGGCGCCCCATCCGGGCGAGCTCGGTGTCGGCGCCGACGGCGGTGACCTCGACCACGAGCCGACCCCCGACGTCGATGGTGGCCCCGGTCACACGGTCGCCCGGACGGACCTCGACCGGCACGCTCTCGCCGGTGAGCATGCTGAGGTCGACGGCGGACGAGCCCTCGCGCACGATGCCGTCGCTCGGGATCCGCTCCCCCGGCCGGACGACGACGACGTCGCCGACGACGAGCGAGGCGGCGGGCACACGGGTCTCGACGGGACCGGTCGGCCCGTCGCGGAGCACCGAGGCGTCCTTCGCGCCGAGTTCGAGCAGCGCATGCAGGGCCGCCCCGGACCGCTGCTTGGCCCGGGCCTCCATGAAGCGGCCGGCCAGGATGAACACCGTCACGGCTGCGGCCACCTCGAGGTAGAGGTCACTCGCCTCGGGGTCCGTGGCGAACCACGAGAAGGTCATGTGCATGCCCGGCCGGCCGGCGTCGCCGATGAAGAGCGCGACCAGCGACCACCCGAACGCGGCGAGGACCCCGAGGCTGACCAGCGTGTCCATGGTCGCGGCGCCGTGTCGGGCGTTCACCCATGCGGCGCGGTGGAAGGGCAGCGCGCCCCAGACGGCGACCGGTGCCGCCAGCGCCAGGGCCGCCCACTGCCAGTTCGGGAACTGCAGGACCGGCACCATCGAGAGCAGCACCACGGGCACGGCGAGCACGGTGGAGACGACGAGCCGCTGCCGCAGGGGCGCGGTCGCGTCGTCACGGGAGTCGGCGTCGGCCGCGTCGTCGTCGGCCCCGGGCGCCGGTCGCCGCACGTGCACAGTCGCCCCGTACCCGGCGGCCTCGACCGCCGCGACGAGCGCCGCCTTGTCGACCGCGTCCGGGTCGGTCACCGACACCTGCGCCTGCTCGGTCGCGTAGTTCACGGTCGCGGTGACACCCGGCAGCTTGCCCAGCTTCCGCTCGACACGGTTCGCGCACGAGGCGCAGGTCATCCCCGTGATGTCGAGCTCGACGACGCCCTCGCTCACCGGGCCACGACCTCGTACCCCGCCTCCGCGATCGCGCCGCGCAGGGCGTGGTCGTCGATCGGGTGGTCCGACGTGACGGTGACGGACGACGACCCGCCCGGCACCAGGTCGACGGCGACGTCGGTCACGCCGGCGAGCTCGGAGACCTCCTCGGTCACGCTCGCCACGCAGTGCTCGCAGGTCATCCCGGTCACGGCAACGGTCTCGGTGGTCATGGGTCCTCCTCGGTGTGTGGTGCGGTGGGGTCAGGAACGGACGAGTCGGGCGATCGCGTCGCTCGCCTCGCGGAGCTTCGCGTCGGCGGTGTCGCCGCCCTCGGCCACGGCCTCGGCGACGCAGTGGCGCAGGTGGTCCTCGAGCAGCGACAGGGCGACCCGCTCGAGCGCGCGGTTCGCCGCGGAGATCTGGGTCAGCACGTCGATGCAGTACGTCTCGTCCTCCACCATGCGGGCGATGCCGCGCACCTGCCCCTCCGCGCGGCGCAGCCGCTTGAGCAGGTCGTCCTTGTCCTCGATGTACCCGACGTGCGCGTGTGCTGCTGTTGGCATCCTGACCTCCACCTCTCCGAACAGGGTACCCCCCTGGGGTATTCCGATCACGTCGGAGCACGCCGACACGGAGACTTCCCTGAGAATCTTTCACTCACCGCTGGCATCCCTCGTCCGCGCGGGAGACGGCGGGCGCATCCGGACGGATCGTCGTCAGCGTGCGGATCGAGGCGGTGCACCGGACGGGAGGCGCGTGGCGGGCACGGCCGCGCGCCTCCCGTCCGGCACCCGTCGCCGCCGACGCAGGAAGCGCGCATCCCGGACAGTGCTGGCATGATGCGCGGGTGAGCACCTCGTCGACGAACGGTTTCCGCCGCCTGCGGTTCACCGAGAGCGACGGCACCGACTACGGCCGGATCTTCTCGGCCGAGTACAACGGCCGCGACCTCGGCACCGAGACCTACGTCGCCGAGGGCACCCGGTACGAGTACACGATCGTGGGCGACGACGACGTCACGCTCCGCACCATGCGCGCCGAGGGCGGTCGCCGGGGCGGCGTGATCGGTCCGCGCAACGACCACGTGGTGTTCTGGCTCACCCACGGACGCCTCGAGATGCACTTCGCGGACCGCACGCGCGTGATCGAGCCGGGAAGCCCCTACATCGCATCCGCGTCCGAGGCGTACCGCTTCGAGTCCGCCGACACCGTCTACAACGGACTGCACGTGTCGGACCCGTTCCTCCGGTCGGTCGGCGCAGGACTCGGCTACCGCCTGCCGGACGGTCCGCTGCTGTTCGACCAGCAGGACGAGACGATCGCCCGGCGCGAGCCGCTCCGTCGCCTGGTGCAGGACCTCGCACCCGCGCTGCTCGACGACCGTGTGGTCGGTCCGATGCGGACAGCGCTGAACCGTCGGCTCGCGGTGGTCGTGCTGGACACCTTCCCGATCCGCAACCGGGGTCAGGACGTCCCCGTCGCGAACCGACTGCGCGACGCGATCCGTCACATCGAGGCGCACGCGCACGACCGCCCCTCGGTGCCCGACATCGCCGCCGCCTGCGGACTGAGCCAGCGCGGGCTGCAGGACGTCTTCGCGCGGACGCTCGGCACCACACCCAACCGCTTCATGCGCGACCACCGGCTCGACTGCGTGCGTCGCGAGCTGCTCCGTGCAGCCGGTGACGAGGGCGTGACGCCGGTCGCCCGACGGTGGGGCTTCACCAACCCCGGTCGCTTCGCGGCGGCGTACCGGGAGCGCTTCGGGGAGGACCCGGCCGCGACGCTCCGGGGGTCGCGCGCCGCACGACCCGAGTCCGGACGGACCTCCTGGCGGGTCCGACGAGCCGTGGCGCACATCGTCGAGCACGCCGGGAGCGACCTGACCGTCGACGACATCGCGGACGCGGCGGGGGTGCGTCCGCGCCGGCTGCAGCAGCTCTTCCAGCAGGAGTGCGGGCTGTCCCCGATGGCGTACGTGCGCTCCGTGCGGGACGCTGCGTCGCGCAACACCGGGGCCGGTATCGGCGGCACCGACTGACGACTCCTCCGTCGGGGTACGCGGAGAACCGGCGTTCTGGCGCTCTTCCTGGAAGACCGCTGGAACCCGGGACCCGCGCGTGACGAACCTCGGTGTCAGCCCGTCTCATCCGTGAACAGCATCCGCTGGGAACGAGTCCCGGCGGGCACTCGAAGGGAGCATCCAATGGCTGACACCACCACCACCTCGACCACTCCGGCGACCGCTTCGGCGGCGTCGCGCTCGGCCGTCCAGAACGGTTCGGGCACTGCGGGCAAGACCACGATCGACGACACCGTCGTGTCGAAGG
>NZ_RBLU01000183.1 GCF_003989515.1 Curtobacterium sp. HSID17257 | reverse complement strand
AACGCGTGCTCGGCTCCGGTCGCACGTGCGCGGTCCTGGTCGGCCGCCTGCTCGTCGGGCGTGGCGGGTCGGACCGGCGCCGTGCCTCCCGGCCGGAGGTCCGCGAGCCCGGGCCGACCCGCCAGGCGTGCGGCGACCGCGTCGTCGACGACGCCCTCGTCGTCGGCCAGGCCGAGCGCGACGGCCGGAGCGAGCTCGCCCGCGTCGGTCGTTCCGTCACGGAGCGCGAGCAGGGTGGCCCGGGGCAGGTGCTCGAGTGCGGCGTCGACCGCGTCGTCGGTGCGCAGCGCCTCGGCGAGGTCGAAGAAGTCGGCGGCGTGCTGCGGGCCGGAATCGGCGAGGACGGCCGTCGGCAGGCGGCGGGCGACGACGAGCCGTTCCAGCTCGTCGTCGGGCATCGCGCGCAGTCGAGCGGCGAGGTCTGCGGTGGTCGTCATCGTCCGCCGCCTCCGGTCCGCGCCGGTCCTCAGCGTGCCGACCGGTTCTCGCGGGCCCGCTTGGCCCACGTCAGGCCGAGCAGCACGAAGACGAGCACCATGCCGACGGGGAGTCCGACGAGCGGGATCGCCATGATGACCGGCCACGGCATCGATCCGTTGGCGCTCGGGACGGTCAGCCACATCACGATCATCGCGACGATGCAGAGGAGCGCGGCGATGAAGACGCCGCCGATCATGAACCCGAGGACGCGTTCGGTACGATTGAACGTCACCGGGGTGTCCGCGGAGTCTCGCGTGTTCCCGGTGGATCGGGTCGGCTTGGCCATCGACCCAGGATATCCGACGCACCACGGCCGTTCCAGACCACGAGGAGACCACGCATGCCCACCGGCAAGGTCAAGTTCTACGACGACCAGAAGGGGTTCGGGTTCATCACCGGCGACGACGGTGAGCCGGTCTTCCTGCACGCGTCCTCGCTGCCGGACGGTGTGACCTCGGTCAAGGCCGGGACCCGCCTGGAGTACGGGGTCGTGCAGGGCAAGAAGGGCTCGCAGGCGCTGTCCGTGCGGCTGCTCGAGCCCGCGCCCTCGCTCGCCAAGATGTCCCGCCGTTCCGCCGACGACATGGCGGTGATCGTCGAGGACCTCGTGAAGGAGCTCGACCGGATCAGCGGTGACCTGCGCCACGGTCGCTACCCGAAGAACGGCGAGCGCCTCGCCGCGATCCTGCGCCACGTCGCAGACCAGCTGGACGCCTGATGGTCGACCACACGGAGCTCGCGCGGAAGGCGCTGCTCGAGGTCACCCCGGAGTCGACGGTCGGCCAGCCGGTCGGCACCGTGGACGAGGGCGACGGCGTCGTCTCGGTCCTGTTCTCCAACCGGATGCCCGGCTACCCCGGCTGGCGCTGGACGGTCTCGATCGCGCAGGTCGAGGGCGACGAACCCACCGTGCTCGAGGTCGAGCTGATGCCCGGCGACGGGTCACTGGTCGCCCCGGACTGGGTGCCGTGGGCGGACCGGATGGCGGAGTACCGCGCCGGGCAGGCAGACGAGGACGACGAGTCGGACGACGACGAGTCGGACGACGATGACGACGAGGACCTCGACTACGAGGACCCGGACGACGACGAGACCGACGACGACGTCGCGGACGACGACGACGACGAGTTCGAGGACGACGAGGACGACCTCGCCGAGTCCGACGACGACGAGCTCGACGGTGTCGACGTCGACGCGGCGGGCGACTCCGAGGACTCCGACGACACCGACGACACCGACGACGAGGTCGCCGAGGCTCCGGCTCCGGCGCGCTCCCGCGGCTCGCGCCGGCGGGCGTCCCGCGTCCGGCCCACCGACCCCGACGAGGACCTCGAGGTCGACCGGCTCGACCCGTCCGAGACGGACCCGGAGCGACACGGCGCCTGACGCCCCCTCCGCAAGACGCAACGAAGGCGGTTCCTCACAGCGGTACGACGCTGCGCGGAACCGCCTTCGTTGCGTTTCGCGAGGGCGGAGCGGCTCTCGGGCTCAGCCGCGCAGCTCGCCGATGACGAAGTCGATCGCGCGGACGAGCTTGGCGACGTCGTCCGGGTCGATCGCGGTGAACGTGGCGACGCGGAGCTGGTTGCGGCCGAGCTTCCGGTACGGCTCGGTGTCCACGATGCCGTTCGCACGGAGCGTCGCGGCCACGGCCTTCGCGTCGATCGCGTCGTCGAGGTCGATCGTCGCCACGACCTGCGACCGGTGCGCGGGGTCGGTGACGAACGGGGTGGCGTGCTCGGAGGCCTCGGCCCAGTCGTAGATCGTCGACGACGACGTCTTCGTCCGGGTGTCCGCCCATGCCAGGCCACCGGACTGGTTGATCCACGAGACCTGGTCCTCGAGCAGCAGCAGGGTCGCGAGCGCCGGGGTGTTCAGTGTCTGGTCGAGGCGCGAGTTGTCCACGGCGTTCTGCAGCGAGAGGAACTCCGGGATGTACCGGCCCGAGGCGGCGATGCGCTCGACGCGCTCGATCGCGGCGGGAGAGAACAGCGCGAGCCACAGACCGCCGTCCGAGGCGAAGTTCTTCTGCGGCGCGAAGTAGTAGACGTCGGTCGCCGAGACGTCGAACGCGGCTCCGCCGGCGGCGCTCGTGGCGTCGACGACGGTCAGCGCGCCGGCGTCCCCCGCCGCGCGGACGACCGGTGCCATGACGCCCGTCGAGGTCTCGTTGTGCGGGTAGGCGTAGACGTCGACTCCCTCGACCGGCTCGAGGGCGGCGAGGGAGCCGCCGGGTGCCTCGACGACGTGCGGGGCCTCGAGCCACGGGGTCTTCGTGGCCTTGGCGAACTTCGAGCCGAACTCGCCGAAGGACAGGTTCTCGGCCCGACGCTCGACGAGCCCGAAGGCGGCGGCGTCCCAGAACGCGGTCGAGCCGCCGTTGCCGAGGACGACCTCGTAGCCGTCGGGGAGCTGGAAGAGGTCGGCGAGTCCGCGACGGACGCTGCCGACCAGGTCCTTGACGGGTTTCTGGCGGTGGGACGTGCCGAGGATCGTCGCCCCGCGGGTCACGAGCGACTCGAGCTGCGCGCCGCGGATCTTGGACGGACCGCAGCCGAAGCGTCCGTCGGTCGGGAGGAGTTCGGCGGGGATGACGATGTCTGCCATGTGCCGATCCTAGCCAGCGGTATCCCACCGCCACCGACCCTGCACCGGCCGGACGGGGCGGACCCGGGCCGTGCCTCCAGGCCGTGGAACGCGCCCCGCGGTGCGGTTTCGTCGCACTGCTCAAGTAGGGTGGATCGGGCTGGGCCCAGACATGAGAGGCGGACCGTGACCGATCTCGTCGACACCACGGAGATGTACCTGCGGACGATCCTCGACCTCGAGGAAGAGGGGATCGTGCCGCTGCGTGCGCGCATCTCCGAGCGTCTCGGCCACTCCGGTCCCACCGTCTCGCAGACCATCGCGCGGATGGAGCGCGACGGTCTGGTCGTGGTCTCCGGTGACCGCCACCTCGAGCTCACGGGCGAGGGACGTTCGCGCGCCACGCACGTGATGCGGAAGCACCGGCTGGCGGAGCGGCTCCTCGCCGACGTCATCGGGCTCGACTGGGCGTTCGTGCACGACGAGGCCTGCCGCTGGGAGCACGTGATGAGCGAGCAGGTCGAGGTCCGGCTGCTCGAGATGCTCGGCAACCCCACGGAGTCGCCCTACGGCAACCCGATCCCGGGGCTCGCGGAGATCGGCGGTCCGGCGGCGGAGCAGTTCCTCGACGGCGTGCAGAACATCGTCGCGGCGACCGACGGCACGGACGCCGTCGCCACCGGTGTCGTCCGGCGGCTGGGGGAGCCCGTGCAGTTCGAGCCCGAGCTGCTCCACCAGCTGCGCACCGCGGGAGTCATGCCGGGCCGTGTCGCACGGGTGCAGCGCGCGGGGGCGTACGTCGCCGTGCGGGTGGACGGCGAGGACGCCGGCATCGAGCTGCCGACCGAGGTCGCGCAGCACGTCTACATCGAGCGGGACTGACCGCCCCAGGCACGGTCCCAGCCGCCGTACCAGTCTGAGAATCGGCACAAGGTGACGAACGTCGACCGCTCCTGATCAGGGGTTCGTGATCGTTCCGTTACCGAACCGTCGTTTCATCTCGACAAGGTAACGACCCGCACGTACACTCGTCGAGTCCCCGGGCCGCCCACGAGGCCCTGGACCCGTGGCAGGACGTCTCGAACCCGTCTCCTGCCTCGATCGGAAACGATGACGAACGGATGGGGTCCGCCCCTCCGCCCTGACCCAGGCGGAGACGGTGACGAGGCGCCGGAGACACCACCCTTGACGCAGACCGGTACCGCCGCGGACGGCCAGACGCCCGCGAACCCGACGAACACCGA
>NZ_RBLU01000182.1 GCF_003989515.1 Curtobacterium sp. HSID17257 | reverse complement strand
GGCACCTCTTTCCCTTCCCGACCACCGTCCCGTCTGCACGGGCCGCTCGGGCTCCCGCGCGCACGCCGGCGTCTCGACGAGTGATGCCCGAGCCGTGCCGCGCGGACACCCGGGGGGCCGGCGGGACGACCGCGCGCCGCACCCGGTTAGAGTGGTCGGCATGCCCCGGGACGCACACGGACACCTGACCGCCGGCCGGATCTCCCCCCAGCGCCCCGTGCCGAAGGACATCGAGCGTCCTGAGTACGTCGGGCGTGCGGAGCCGCACGAGCACGGCCTCGGCGACACCTACACCCCGGACGAGGTCGAGCGCATCCGGACGGCCGGACGCATCGCCTCGCAGGCCATCGACGCCGTCGGCGAGGCCATCCGCCCCGGGATCACCACGGACGAGCTCGACCGGATCGGGCACGAGTTCGTCGTGTCGCACGGCGCCTACCCCTCGACGCTCGGCTACCGCGGGTACCCGAAGTCGCTCTGCTCGAGCCTCAACGAGGTCATCTGCCACGGGATCCCGGACGACACCGTGCTGCAGGAGGGTGACCTGGTCAACATCGACATCACCGCCTACAAGGACGGCATGCACGGCGACACGAACCGCACGTTCGTCGTCGGGCAGGCCTCGCAGGAGGTCCAGGACCTGGTGGACCGGACCCGCACCGCGCTCGAGCGCGGGATCAAGGCCGTGGCGCCCGGGCGCCAGGTCAACGTCATCGGGCGGGCGATCGAGGCCTACGCGAAGCGTTTCGGCTACGGCGTCGTCCGTGACTACACGGGCCACGGCGTCGGCCGGGCGTTCCACTCCGGGCTGATCATCCCCCACTACGACGCGCCCCGCTTCGACGACGTCATGGAGCCGGGGATGGTGTTCACCATCGAGCCCATGCTCACGCTCGGCGGCATCGAGGCCGACATCTGGTCGGACGACTGGACCGTCAGCACGCGCGACAAGTCCTGGACCGCACAGTTCGAACACACCCTCGTCGTCACCGAGCGCGGCGCGGAACTCCTCACCGTCTCCTGACGGTCACTCTCGAAAGGCACCGCTTCTCATGACCTCCCTCGCAGTCGGCGTCGACATCGGCGGTACGGGCATCAAGGGCGCGATCGTCGACGTCGCCACCGGCGAGCTGACGACCGACCGGATCAAGAAGGCCACTCCCGAGGGCGGCAAGCCGCACGACATCGTCGCGGTGGCGAAGTCGATCCTCGACGAGCTCGCCCCGGCTGCGGACGTGCCCGTCGGGGTCTGCTTCCCGGCGATCGTCCGCGACGGCAAGACCATGTCGGCCGCGAACGTGTCGAAGAAGTGGATCGGCTTCGAGGCCGAGGCGCTGTTCGAGAAGGAACTCGGTCGCTCCATCCACTTCGTCAACGACGCCGACGCCGCCGGGTTCGCCGAGCAGCAGTTCGGTGCGGCGAAGGGCAAGGACGGGCTCGTCGTGGTCACGACCCTGGGTACCGGCATCGGCACGGCGCTGATCAACGACGGTGTGCTCATCGTCAACTCGGAGCTCGGCCACCTGGAGATCGACGGGCACGACGCCGAGACGAAGGCCTCGTTCGCGGCGAAGGAGCGGGACGAGCTGTCCTGGAAGCACTGGGCGAAGCGCCTGCAGAAGTACTACTCGACGCTCGAGGCACTGCTCTCCCCCGAGCTCTTCGTCGTCGGCGGCGGCGTGTCGAAGCACCACGAGGAGTTCCTGCCGCTGCTCGACCTGCAGGCGGACATCATCCCCGCGACCCTCCGCAACAACGCCGGCATCATCGGCGCGGCGACCCTGGCGTCCCGGAGCAAGTAGCGGCCGCGAGCGGGCAGGACATGCCGCGCGTGGTCCGTCGACCGGGTGCGATCGGTCAGGTAGAGGCATCGAGCGTGACAGTTCTGGCCCGCTCGGCGGCCGAGGGAGCCTGGGAGTCCGGGAGTCCGGGAGCCTGGCCGCCGGCACGCCGGGCGGGACACCGGGTCGGCGGCGGCAGCGGTAGACTCGGCACTGCGAACGGGTCGGTGAGACGGTCGCGTCGCTCCCCCGGGAGCGCCGAGGAACGTCCGGGCTCCACAGAGCAGGGCGGTGGGTAACACCCACCCGGAGCAATCCGCGAGACAGTGCCACAGAAAGCAGACCGCCGGCGGCGACGTCGGTAAGGGTGAAACGGTGGTGTAAGAGACCACCAGGGGTCCGGGTGACCGGATCCGCTCGGTAAACCTCGCCCGGAGCAAGGTCAGACAGAGGACGACGAGGCTGCTCGCTGAGTCCTCGGGTGGACCGCTGGAGGCCGGCGGCAACGTCGGTCCGAGAGAGATGGCCGTCACCGCGAGAGCGGGACAGAACCCGGCGTACGGCCGGCCCGTTCGCATCCACGCACCACGCGCGCAACCCGCGTCCGACGACGGACGGGAGGCGCGTGGCGGTGCCGCCACGAGCCTCCCGTCCGTCGGGTCCGGCGCGTCTACAGGCCGGACTCGGCCGTGCGCACCAGGATCGCGTCGCTGTCGGGGCAGAGCACGACGTCGTCGGGCGCGGCCCGACGGATGTCCTGCAGGTCCGAGTTCGTGAGCGTCACGCCGGAGGCGGTGGACACCCCGCCCTGCAGCAGCGACGCACCGAAGCCGTAGCGTGCACGCTGCCGGTCGTAGAGCGCCAGCAGGTCCGCGGGCACCTTCGCCGCGACGGCCGCACGGCTCTGCACGGCGGACTCGCGGTCAGCCTCGACGCGGGCGATCTCGGTGTCGCGCTCGGCGACCAGGGTGGCACGGTCGGCCTCGACCTGGGCGAGCTTCCCCTCGATGTCCCCGACGCGGGCGCGGTGCACGTCGAGTTGCTCCATGACCTCGAGCTCGGCGGTCTCGAGGTCCCCGATGCGACGACGGAGGGACGCCATCTCGCTCTCGAGCCCGGCGGCGTCCTTCGCGCTCGCCACGTTCTGCAGCATCGTGGTGTCCCGTTCGATCCGGGCCTGCGCCGTGGCGGTGTCGGACTCCAGACGGGCGAGTTCCCGCTCGGCGTCCTCGACCAGGCCGGTCGCGGCGGCGAGCTCGGCGCGCAGCGAGGCGGCGGTCGTGCCGAGTTCGGTGAGCCGGTCGCCCTTCTGCAGGGCGGTGATGCGGTGCGACAGACGGGTCACGTCGTTGTCGAGGCGCTGGAGGTCGAGGAGGACGACCTGGTCCTCGGGTGCTGCCTTCACGGTCGGTCTCCTTCGTGGGCGGGTGCGGGGGTGGGGGTGCCGGCCGCCGGCTCGGCGGCTGCGGTCGGCTCGGCGGGTGCGGCCGGCTCGGCGGGTGCGGTCGGGACGGGCTCGGCCGCGGGCAGGACGGCGAAGTCCCAGGGATCGGTGCGCAGGTCGCTGACGGTCACCCGGACCTCGGCGAGCCGTCGGAGCTGCTCGGCCGCGACGTCGAGCCAGAGCCACTCGGTCGCCCAGTGCGACGTGTCGACCAGCGCGGGACCGTCGGTGAGCAGGGCCTGCTCACGGAACTCCGACGCCGGGTGGTGGCGCAGGTCGCTCGTGACGTAGACGTCGGCAGCACGGACGGCGGGCTCACCGAGCAGGCTGTCGCCGGCTCCGGCACACAGGGCGACGGTCCGGACGGCCCGGTCGAAGTCGCCCGAGACCCGGACACCGGTCGCGGTGGGCGGGAGCAGGTCGACGAGTTGCCGGGCGAGCACGCCGAGGGTGGTGCCGACGGGCAGGACCCCGACGCGCCCGATGCCGGTCGAGGGGTCGGCACCGGGCTCGATCGGACGCTGGTCGACGAGCCCGAGCCGGTCCGCGAGCACGGCGGAGGTGCCGGTCGTCACGACGTCGGCGTTGGTGTGCGCCGCGAGCAGGGCCGTCCCGCCCCGCACGAGCGTCGCCAGGACACGACCCTTGGCGGTCGTCTCGTCGATCGTGGTGACCCCGCGCAGCAGGAGCGGGTGGTGCGTGAGGAGCAGGTCGGCACCGAGGGCGACGGCCTCGTCCGCGGTCGCGGGCACGGCGTCGACGGCGAGGTGCACGTGCTCGACCTGCTGGTCCGGGTGCCCGGAGACGAGCCCGACGGCGTCCCAGGACTCGGCGCCGGCGGCGGGCCACAGGTCCTCGATGACGGCCTGGAGTTCGCGGAGCGTCGGCATCCCGTCAGTCTACCGAGACGCGGGCGCGACGAGGTCGCTCCAGCAGGGCCGAGGTGCTCAGCGGCGGCCGAACAGGGAGCGCAGGCGGGCGACGAGTCGCGTCCACCAGCCGCTGTCCGCACCGGCCGTCGTCGGCGCGGAGCCGTGGTGGTCGTCCTGGTCCGCCTCGCTCGCGGGCAGCGACACCGCGTCCGGCAGCACGACGGGGGTGCTCGCCGTGACGCCCTCGTGCGCGGTCAGCGCCGCCGCGAACGCCGCCCGGTCGATGACGGTGGGGCCGGTCGCCGGCTGGACCAACGGGGTGGGCCGGGTCGAGGCCGACAGCGGCGATCCGACCGGGAGGCCCAGGGCCGGGCGGACGGGCGCCTCCCGTCCCGGGGTTGTCACCGCGGCGCTTTGCTGACCGCTGTCTCGGCGTCATCATGCTTCAGGTGGATCACTCGATGCAATATGGTTGAAGAGAAATTGGGAGGGGAATTTGATGAATCGGGCACGAGAAAGGCGCCTCGT
>NZ_RBLU01000181.1 GCF_003989515.1 Curtobacterium sp. HSID17257 | reverse complement strand
GTCGTCCGGGTCGAACGGGCCGCGATCTGCGGGTCGGACCTGCACCTGTACCACGGCATGATGCCCGACACCCGCATCGGGCACACGTTCGGGCACGAGTTCATCGGCGTCGTCGAGCAGGTCGGCCGGCGTCACGAGGAGTTCGCCGAGCCGTGCGCGGGGGCGACGGCCGTCGGGGTCGTCCGCGAAGCCGCCGGTGTGGGCGAAGTCCAGGGCGATCCGGCCGGCGTCGAAGAACCACGACGACCCGCTGTCCGTCCGGATGTGCTGCCCCGTGTGCATCCGACCAGGCTAACGGCTCCCCGGCGCGCCTCCACGTGCCGCATCGATCATGCGGTAGCCGCGCGCCGCTCCCAGGCGATGAGGTTCCGGCCGTCGAAGCGCCGCGAGCACCGGGCACACGCAAGCGGCCTGGTCGGCGTGCGGTAGCGGAAGTGCTCGTGGCCCGCCGGACACGTCCCGATCCAGGGCGCGAGCTCGGACGCCACGGGTCCGTCGTACAGGCGGGACCCGGTGTACCCGATGTCGGCCGCCGTGCGACGCCACACCGGGCCGTGCCCGGCGCGGGGACCGGCGAGCGCGTGGGCGACCTCGTGCAGCAGGACCTGGTCGACGTCCTCGTCGGACACCCTGCTGACGATGTGCCGACTCACCGTGATGCGTCGACGGCCGAAGTCGCACTGCCCCGCCCGGGTCTTGGCGTGGTCGAACGCGAACGTCCAGCGGCCCGGGCCGAGGTGGGCGGTGAGCAGCTGCTCCGCCCGCGCACGGACGCGTTCCAGCACGACCGCCGAGGGCTGTGCCGTCACCGGCGGTCGGTGCCCGGCAGGTCGTCGGTCGGCTCGTCGCGGGGCGCCTGCCCCTTCTGCGCCGCCTTGGCTGCGATCCGGCCCCAGATGTCGTCGGCGTCGGTGCGTGCGGCGTCGGGTGCACCGAGCACACGACGGCGGACCGGCGGGACCTGCTTCACCGGTTCGGCGACGCGCGTCGTCTGCGGCTCGTCGTCCTCGGCACGGCGGGCGGCGACCTCGCGTGCGGTGCGGGGCTTGTCCGCGACGGCCTTCGGCTGCGCGACCGATGCCCGGAGCGCGGCCTCCACCGCGGTGCGGAGCGCCTCGGTGCGTTCGGACGGTGCACCCGCCTGGCGGAAGGCCTGGTAGGCACGCGAGAGCGCCGAGCGGGCCTCGTCGAACCGGGACAGCTCGAACAGCGACCAGCCCTCGAGCTCGGCGGCGGCGCCCTCGAGCTCCGGCCACTCCTCGGTCCGGGCGGTGTCCCGTGCCATGGCGGCCTCGGTCGCGGCACGCTCGTGGCGACCGAGGTCGTGCAGCACGTGCGCGCGACGGATGCGGGCGGCGACCTTGTCCGACCGTTCGCCGGTGAACATCGTCAGGCGGAAGACCTCCTCCGCCACGACGAGTGACTCGTCCAGCCGACCGAGCAGCCGGAGGAGCTCGGCCCGCTCGGCCAGGGCCTCGGTGCTGCGGCTCTGCCCGAGGTCGCGCAGCCGTTGCTGCACGACGTCGGCGTCCACCGCCGGCCGCAGGCTGATCGGCGCGAAGGTGCTCCCCGGGCTCACACCCGCGGTGACCGGGGCGGAGTCGCCCGGTGCGGCATGACGGGGTTCCCGGGCGCGGTCGGCGCGGTCGGGCTGCTGGCTGTCGTCGGGCGGGAGGGACATCGGTTCGAGGGTAACCGCGGCCTCCCGTGAGCGGGCGGTGCCACGCGCACGGGGGGTCCGAGAACGCGGGACGGCCCCGGGATGCGGAACGGCCCGCCCCGCTGCAGCGGGACGGGCCGTCGGTGCGACGCGTGGGTCAGTTGGTGCCGGTGACCGCGGCGGCCGCGGCGATGCTGATCGCGATGAACGTCGCGAAGGTGGCGACGACGGCGAGGATGATCGCGAGGACACCCCAGACACGACCCCGGCCCGAGACGGCCGCGACGATGCCCTGTACGAGGGCCCACAGCCCGAGGACGGCTGCGATGCCGACCACGATCAGCCCGCCGCTGAGCTGGGTCAGGGCCGACGGGTCGTTCATCAGCTGCTGCTGCATCTGCTGCTGCTGCTCGACGGAGCTGCCGCCGTTCTGCGCGATGTCGGCGAGTGCGCGGTTGCCGGCGAAGGCCGCGCCCATCAGGGCACCACCGACGACGCCGAGCACGAGTGACAGGACCCCGAGCGCGAACGCGACGAGGCCGACGGTCTTCTTCTTGCGCTTCGGCTCCTCGTACGACTGCCACGCCGGGCTGCCCGCGCTCGCCGGCGCCGAGGACGCTGCGTACGGCTGGTGGGAACCCTGGTGCTCGCCCCACGTCGGGGACTCGTGGCGGCCGTCGTGCTGGTCACGCCGACCGTGCTGGTCGTGCTCGCCGTACTGCGCAGGCTGGCCGTACTGCGGCTGCTGCCCGTGCTGGTCGCGGTCGCCGTACTGCTGCTGCCCGTACTGCGGCTGGCCGTGGTCCTGCTCGCCGTACTGCGGCCGGCCCTGCTGCTGCTCGCCGTACTGCGGTGCCGAACCCGGCGCCGGGTCGACGCGCTCGCCGTAGCGGGGTGCGTCGTGCCGGTCGTGCTGCGGCGCACTGCCCCAGACCGGCGCGTCGGCGTTGCCCGGCGCGTTGCCGTCGCCCGTCCGGTCCTCGTTGCTCCGGTCGTCGTTCGTCATCTGGGGACTCCCTCGGTCGGTCGCGCGGTTGCGCGGTCGTTGTCCCCCATCCTGACAGCCGGATGCCCGACGTGTTCAGGGCGACACGGTGCTCCTGTACCCGTCCCACGGCCTGGAGGCTCGGTGGCGGACCGGCACCGGGCCTCCCGTCCGACGGGTGGTCGCGCCGCGACCGCGGGCTCAGCCGCCGAAGACGCTGCGGTTCGGCTCGGGGGACGCGACCGCGGTCGCGTCGGTGACGATGGGGGCCCCCGCCGTGAAGGCGCGGAGCTCCTGACCGTGCACCACCTTCGCCGGCATCGGGTCGGACGAGTACCGCCGGGGCATGTCCGCCACGGGCAGGTCGGTCCGCGACCCGAGCAGCACGATGTTGCCGAACCGCCGCCCCTTGAGCATCCCGGTGTCGGCGACCGCGGCGACCGACGGCAGGACGGCCTGCAGCGTCGAGGCCTGCCCCCGTGCGAAGGCGAGCCCGGCGCCGTCCGCCACGTTGACGGCGACGATCCCGGTGGGCGAGAGGAACTCGGCGACCGTCCGGTAGAACTCGACGCTCGTCACGTGTGCCGGGATCTGCGAGCCCCCGAACACGTCCACGACCGCCAGGTCCACCGTCCCGCGGAGCCCGGCCGGCAGCGTGCCGAGGACCTCACGGGCGTCCCCGTACCGGACGCGGATCGACGCGCCACGCGGGAAGGGGAGCACCTCGCGCACGTGTTCGACGAGGTCGCGCTCCAGCTCGACGACCTGCTGCCGCGAGCCCGGGCGGGTGACGGCGACGTACCGCGGCAGGGTCAGCGCGCCCGCGCCGAGGTGCAGCGCCGTGATCGGGCCCTCCGGCAGCAGGTCGATCGCGTGCCCGATCCGCCGGATGTACTCGAACGCCAGGTGCGTCGGGTCCTCGAGGTCGACGTGTGACTGCGGCGTGCCGTCGACCACGAGCGTGAAGGACCCGGGGCGGTGCCGGTCCGGCTCGACCGACGCCCAGCCCGCACCGATCCGGAACCCGTCGAACGCATCAGCCATGCCCCCAATGGAACACCACCGTGATCCCCACCCGGACCACCACCCGTGGGTGGTGTGCCGCCGACCGCCGGCTCACGAGGCTGGGACCACCGGTCGGGGACCCCCGCCGGACACCTCGTCGGAAGGCCCACCGTGTCCACCCAGCTCATCGCGAACGCCGTCATCGGCCTCGTCCTCGTCGGCTTCCTGGCGTACCGGCAGGCGACCTGGCGGACGCTCGACCCGGCGCGCGTCTGGCGCGGCCCGCTCGTCCTCGGCCTCGTCGGGGTCGTGGTGCTCGCGCAGGCGGCCGCCACCGTGACGGCGCTCGACGTGCTCTTCCTCGGCATCGAGGCCCTGCTCGCGGTCGCGGTCGGCCTCGCGATGGGGTCGATGACCCGGTTCCGCGTGACCACGACCCCCGACGACCACGGCCGGACGCTGGAGTCGCGCACCGGCTGGGCGGGGGCCGGGCTGTGGCTGCTCCTGGTCGCCGTCCGCATCGGACTCGACGTCGTCGGCGGACACCTCGGCGCGCACCTGCTCACGTCGACGGGCGCGATCCTGCTCGTCCTGGCGCTGAACCGGGTTTCACGGGCCCTGGTCGTCGACCAGCGCGTCCCGCGTGCGGCCAGCGGCATGATGGTCCGGTGACCAGCAGTCCGGACCCGGGGAGCGCCACCGCCGCGTGGACCGAGCCCGTGCGCGACCGGAGCGGCTCCGTGCTCACCCGCGCCCTGAACCTGCTCGGCGTGCTGGTGGTCACGTACTGGTTCGTGCGCACCGGGACGGCCACCGGGCACCCCGCCTGGGTGTGGGTGGTCGGGTCGGTGGCGCTCGCCGCGTGGGTGCTCCGTGTCGCCGCGCGACGGGAGCGCCTGCTGCTCGCCACGGCCTGGGTCATGGTCGTCGCCGGGGCCGCGGTCGTC
>NZ_RBLU01000180.1 GCF_003989515.1 Curtobacterium sp. HSID17257 | reverse complement strand
CTCGTCGCAGCGCCGGAGCCCGGCGCTCCGGCCGACGGCACCCCGGTCGACGGCGCCCCGGCTGACGACGCTCCGGCGTCAGGAGCCGGACCCCGACCGGCACCGGTCGAGGACTGGCTCCGACAGCAGGTCTCCGAGGGCCGCTGGTCGCAGCCGCACGACGTGCTCGGCCCGCACCCGGTCGACGGCGGGACGAGCGTGCGGGTGGTCCGCCACCTCGCCACCGCCGTCCGCATCGTCCGACCCGATGGCGACGACGTCGAGCTCACCCACGAGGGCGACGGCCTGTGGGCGGGCGCCACGACCGGCACGCTCGGTCGCTACCGCGTCGAGGCCGACTACGACCTCGACGAGTCCACCGACGCCGACGACGCGACCTGGACCACGGACGACGCCTACCGCTTCGCGCCGACGATCGGCGAGCTCGACCTCCACCTGTTCGGCGAGGGTCGCGACGAGCAGCTCTGGCAGCACCTCGGCGCCCACGTCCGCACGGTCGACGGTGTCGACGGTGTCGCCTTCACCGTCTGGGCACCGCGTGCCACCGCCGTCCGCGTGATCGGCGACTTCGAGGGCTGGGAGGGTCGCACCACGGCGATGCGCCGGCTGAACGACCTCGGCGTGTGGGAGCTCTTCTGGCCCGGCGCCCTCGTCGGCCAGCGGTACAAGTTCCAGATCCTCACCGACTCGGGCTGGGTCGAGCGGGCGGACCCGTTCGCGCGTCGCACCGAGGTCCCGCCGGCGACCGCGTCCGTGATCACGGCCTCCGACCACTCCTGGTCGGAGGGTGACACCGAGTGGATGGAGCGTCGGGCGCAGACGACGTCCCACGACGCACCGATGAGCGTGTACGAGGTGCACCTCGGGTCGTGGCGCCCCGGGCTCTCCTACCGCGAGGCCGCCGACCAGCTCATCGGCCACGTGCAGCACCTCGGGTTCACCCACGTCGAGTTCCTGCCGCTCGCCGAGCACCCGTTCGGCGGTTCGTGGGGCTACCAGGTCACCGGGTACTACTCCCCGACCGCCCGCTTCGGCACGCCGGACGACCTGCGGTACCTGATCGACCGTCTGCACTCCGCCGGCATCGGCGTGATCATGGACTGGGTGCCCGGCCACTTCCCGAAGGACGAGTGGGCGCTCGCGAAGTTCGACGGCTACGCCCTCTTCGAGCACCCGGACCCGCGCCGCGGCGAACAGCTCGACTGGGGCACCTACGTGTTCGACTTCGGACACCCGCAGGTCCGCAACTTCCTGGTGGCGAACGCGCTGTACTGGATGGAGGAGTTCCACATCGACGGCCTGCGGGTCGACGCTGTCGCCTCGATGCTGTACCTCGACTACTCCCGCACCGAGTGGCTCCCGAACGTCCACGGCGGTCGCGAGAACCTCGAGGCGATCTCGTTCCTCCAGGAGACCAACGCCACGGCGTACAAGCGCTACCCCGGCATCGTGATGATCGCCGAGGAGAGCACCTCGTGGCCGGGCGTCACCCAGCCGACGAGCGCCGGCGGCCTCGGGTTCGGCCAGAAGTGGAACATGGGGTGGATGCACGACTCGCTGCAGTACGTCGAGCGTGACCCCGCGTACCGCGCGTACCACCACGACGAGATCACGTTCTCGCTGGTCTACGCCTTCAGCGAGCAGTTCACCCTGCCGATCAGCCACGACGAGGTCGTGCACGGCAAGGGTTCGCTCTACGGCAAGATGCCCGGCGACGAGTGGCAGAAGCTCGCGAACGTGCGGGCGTACCTCGCCTTCATGTGGGCGCACCCCGGCAAGCAGCTGCTGTTCATGGGCCAGGAGTTCGCCCAGCCGTCCGAGTGGGCCGAGGCCCGTGGGCTCGACTGGTGGCTGCTCGACGACCCCGGTCACCTCGGTGTGCAGGACCTCGTCGCGGCGCTCAACCGCGTCTACAAGGACACGCCGGCACTGTGGCGGCACGACTCCTCGCCCGAGGGCTTCGAGTGGATCGAGGGCGGCGACGCCCCGCACTCCACGCTCGGCTTCCTGCGCAAGGACGGTGACGACCGCCTCGCGGTCTTCGTGAACTTCTCCGGCGTCCCCGTCGAGCGCCGTTTCGGGCTGCCCGCAGCGGGCACCTGGCACGAGGTGCTCAACACCGACGCCGCCGAGTACGGCGGCTCCGGTGTGGGCAACATGGGCTCGGTGACGGCGGAGGAGACGCCGTGGGCCGGCCGTCCGGCGTCGGCGCACCTGGTGGTGCCGCCGCTCGGTGCGGTCTGGCTGCGGCTGGCCGACTGACACGACCACGGGACGCGGCCGGGAGCGGGCGCGACCACGAGACGGACGGGAGGCCCGGTGCCAGCTGGCACCGGGCCTCCCGTCCGTCGTCCGCCCGGCTGGGCCGTGGGTGCCGACACCCCCGCGAGACGCCCGTTTCCGCACGAGACGCCCCCGGAGCACGCGGAACGCCCCCGTTCCCGGGGGCGTCTCGCGGTTCCTGGGGCGTCTCGCGGTGACGCCGGCGTCTCGTACCGGTCCCGGACGAGCGCCGTGAGCGTCAGTACAGCGCGCTCGCCAGCCGGCGCCGTGCTGCGACCACGCGAGGGTCGTCGACCCCGATGAGTTCGAAGTACTCGACGAGCCGGACACGCAGCGCCTCGCGCTCCGCGCCGAACACCGTCGGCACCAGGTCGAGCAGTCGGCCGAAGGCGTCCTCGACGTGCCCGCCGCTGACGTCCAGGTCGGCGACGGCCATCTGCGCCTCGACGTCCTGCGGCGCGGCGGCTGCGGCGCTCCGCAGCTCGTCGGCGGTGCGGCCGTTCAGCCGGTCGAGCAGGGAGACCTGCGCGAGCCCGGCGACGGCCATCTGGTCGTTCGGGTCCTGCGCGATCGCGGTCTTGTACTCCTGCACGGCCGCGGCGTAGTCACCGCGCTCGATCGCGTCGTACGCGGCCTGGTGGTGCGGGGGCAGCGGTTCCGGCTCGGGCTCGCCCTGGGGCTCCGCCGAGGCGGCACCGTCGACCGTGACCCGGCCGGTCACGCCGTTCTGCTCGGCGGCGGCGACGACCTGCTCGAAGACGTCACGCACCTGCGCCTCGGGCAGGGCGCCGACGAAGAGGCCGAGCGGACGCCCACCGATGACCGCTGCGACGGTCGGGATCGACTGCGCCTGGAACGCCTGCACGAGCTGCGGGTTCGTGTCCGCGTCCACCTTGGCCAGCACGACGCGGCCGTCGTACTCCGCGGTGAGCTGCTCGAGGATCGGCGACAGCTGCTTGCACGGCCCGCACCACTCGGCCCAGATGTCGACGATCACCGGGACGACCGACGACAGCTGCAGGACGTCCTGGAACGTCTGGTCGGTGACGTCGATGACGAGCGACGGGACGGTCAGGTCGCCCTCGGGACCGGCGCCGCCAGCCGGGGCGCCGCCTCGGACGGCAGCCGGGGCTGCGGCGGCAGCACCCTGGGCCCCGGCGGGAGCGCCACCGGGCTGCGTCGGCCGCTGCGCACGGTCGACGAGGGACGACAGGTCGACGGCTCCGCGGAGACCGGACGGGGTCGGGGGGACGTTGGTCATTGCACCTCACTCGCTGCGGTCAGGCCCTGCGTGAACCCGAGCAGGACCACCTTCTCATCACTGCCGACCGGCGGCACGGAGAACAGCAGCTGGACGCTGTACGTCGCACTGATCCCCTTCGTGCTCGAGTCGACGCCGGAGAGGGCCTTGACCGCCCCCTCGGTGTTCACCTCGGCGCCCGCCGCGGTCGGTGTCACCTTCTCGACCTCGTCGAGCGACGCCGACACGAGTGCACCCGCACCGTCCGTCGCGATCGCGACGGGGCTGGCGTCGGGCACCTCGGACGAGTACTCGATCTTCGCGGTGTCCGGCAGCGACTCGGCCTTCTTGTCCTTGTAGGCCTTGCCGATGGTCGAGCGGAGCCCGTCCCCGTCGGAGGCGAAGAGCGAGGCCGATCCACTCTCGGAGTCCTTCGCCAGGACGTCGCCGTAGGCCGCGGCGATGTCGTCCGGAGCGATGCGCAGGAGCTTGGTGTCGCCGGCGAGCCGTGCCGCACCGAGCGACGTCGGGGCCAGGCTCGGGATCTCCGCTGCTGCCTCGAGCGACACGTCGTAGGCGACCTTGTAGTCGTCGCGGGCGCTCTCCTGCACCAGGGTGAGGGCCTGCGGTGCGGTCTTGGCGGAGCAGTCCTCGGCCACGACGGTGAAGATCGTGCGCGGCCAGGTGTCGGTCTGCTGCGGGAGGGCCACGCAGACCTGGCCGGCGGAGATCGCCGGCGGCGCGCCCACGTCGGCGTCCTTCTCGCGGATCGCGTAGTTGGCCTTGCGGAAGTCGAGCGCCGCCCCGGTGAAGCGGGACTCGAGCAGCGACGTGTCCCGGTCGGCGTCGGCCTTCGTGGCGACGTCGGCGACCCGCTCGACGATGCGGCGGATCTGCTGCTCGGTCGCGGCGGTCGGCTCGTCCGCGTCCGCGGTCCCGGTCGCCGAGGCGGTGGGGGTCGGGGTGGCACCGGAGCCCCCGCCCTGCGGCCAGTAGTCCGACGAGCACCCGGCCAGGCCGAGCGCACCGACGAA
>NZ_RBLU01000179.1 GCF_003989515.1 Curtobacterium sp. HSID17257 | reverse complement strand
CGGCTGCGGGGGCCGCCACGGGCCCTCGCCGCCGGCGGTGCCGCCGTCCTTGCCGTCCTGGCGCTCACGGCGACGGAGGTACTGCTCGAACTCCTGCGCGATCGCGTCGCCCGACGCCTCGGGGGAGTCGACCGTGTCGCGGGCCTGCTCGAGCTGGCCGATGTAGCTGGCCATGTCCTCGGCGTCGGCGGCGAGGGCGCCGATGCCCTCCTCCCACCCGGTGGCCTCGTCGAGCAGGCTGCCGCGCGGGACCGTGACGTCCGCGAGCTCCCCGATCTTGCGGAGCAGGGCTGCGGGGGCCGCCACGGGCCCTCGCCGCCGGCGGTGCCGCCGTCCTTGCCGTCCTTGCGCTCACGGCGACGGAGGTACTGCTCGAACTCCTGCGCGATCGCGTCGCCCGACGCCTCGGGGGAGTCGACCGTGTCGCGGGCCTGCTCGAGCTGGCCGATGTAGCTGGCCATGTCCTCGTCGTCGGCGGCGAGGGCGTCGATGCCCTCCTCCCACTCGGTGGCCTCGTCGAGCAGGCTGCCGCGCGGGACCGTGACGTCCGCGAGCTCCTCGATCTTGTCGAGCAGGGACAGGGTGGCCTTCGGCGACGGCGAGTTGTGCACGTAGTGCGGGACCGAGGCCCAGAGGGAGAGCGTCGTGAGCCCGGCGGTGTCCATCGCGTCGGAGAGCACGCCGAGGATGCCCGTCGGGCCCTCGTACGACGACCGGTCGACGTCGAACGCGGCACGGACACCGGCGTTCTCGCTCGACACGAACACGGAGATCGGACGCGTGTGCGGGACGTCGGCGAGCATCGCCCCGACGAACACGACCGCGTCGATCGAGTACACGTCGGCGAGGTCGATGATCTCGGCGCAGAAGCCGCGCCACGTGCGCGAGGGTTCCGGACCGACCAGGACGAAGACGTCGCGCTCGGTCTCGGAGCCGGCGGCACCGAGCACCGGGCGACCCTCGGCGCCGGGGCCGTGCAGCACGATGCGGGGCCAGCGGACGGCGCGCGAGCCGTCCTCGGCGGTGCCGATCTCGGGCCGGTTGAACTGGTAGTCGACGTACCGCTCGCCGTCGATCTCGCGCAGCTCGTCGAGCTCCAGCGCGTCGACGATGCGGCGTGCGAGGCCGCTCGCCGCCTCGCCGGCGTCGTTCCAGCCCTCGAAGGCGACGACGAGCAGGCGTCCGTCGCTGAAGGGGGAGTGCTGTGGCACGGAGGGGCCTCCTGGTGGTGGAGCGGGGCGCACGCGGTGCTCGCGCGCGGCCGGACACGGTCGATCACCCAGGATAGGCCGGAGCCGGCCGCGGGCACCCCTCCGTCCGCCCCGAGCGGAACCGCGGGGTCGGTCGGCGCCCCGGTAGACTCGTCGCCCGTGACCGCCCAGCACCCCGAACGCGTCCTCCCCGCAGCCGTGCTGTGGGACATGGACGGCACGATCATCGACACCGAGCCGATCTGGCAGCAGTCCCAGGTCGAACTGACCGACCGGTACGGCGCCGAGTGGACGCACGAGGACGGCCTGTCGCTGGTCGGCAGCGGCCTCGAGCGGTCGGGCGAGATCCTCCGCGACCGGGGCGTCGACATGGAGGTCGAGGAGATCGTCCTGTGGATGACCGACTACGTGACGGAGCGCCTGCAGGGCGGCGAACTGCCCTGGCGTCCGGGCGCCCGTGAACTCGTCGAGGAGCTGCACGACCGCGGCATCCCGACCGCACTCGTGACGATGTCCCGCCGCACGATGGCGCTCGTCACGGCCGACGCCCTCGGGGCCCGCGGGTTCCGCGTGGTCGTCGCCGGTGACGACGTCGACCGCCCGAAGCCGTACCCGGACGCGTACCTCGCCGCCGCGGCGCAGCTCGGGGTCGACCCCACCGCGTGCGTCGCGATCGAGGACTCCGCCACCGGCGTCGCCTCGGCGGTGGCGTCCGGCGCCGTGACCGTCGCGGTCGAGCACATCGTGCCGCTGTCCGAGATCGCCGGCGGCGACGTGCACCTGACGACGCTGGCGGACGTGGACGTCGACCGCCTCGTCGAACTGACCAGCCCGGCCCTCGCGGCCCGTACCGAGACGGCGAACCGATGACCGAGCAGTCCCAGCAGCCCTCGCAGGACGACCTCGTCGCCCTGCCGCACACCGCGGGCGGCGCCCCGCACACCCCGCCGCGCGGCCCGTTCCGCGCCGGTGACCGGGTGCAGCTCACCGGTCCGAAGGGCAAGCTCACGACGCTCTCGCTCGAGACCGCCGGCGAGTACCACACCCACCGCGGTGTGCTCCGGCACGACGACGTGATCGGGCAGCCCGACGGCTCGGTCATCCGGGCGAGCACCGGGGACGAGTACCTGGCGCTCCGCCCGCTGCTCAACGACTACGTCATGTCGATGCCCCGCGGTGCGGCCATCGTCTACCCGAAGGACGCCGCCCAGATCGTCGCCTTCGCGGACGTCTTCCCCGGCGCCCGTGTCGTCGAAGCCGGCGTCGGCTCGGGAGCGCTCTCGCTCTTCCTGCTCCGGGCGATCGGGCCGACCGGGCAGCTGCAGTCGTTCGAGCGCCGCGAGGAGTTCGCCGCCATCGCCCGGGGCAACGTCGGCACGTTCCTCGGCGCCGTCCCGGACAACTGGTCGGTGACCGTCGGTGACCTCGTCGAGGAGCTCCCCGGCGCCACCGAGCCGCAGAGCATCGACCGCGTGGTCCTCGACATGCTCGCGCCGTGGGAGTGCGTGGACGCCGCGGCGGACGCCCTCGTCCCCGGCGGGCTCATCGTCTGCTACGTGGCGACGGTCACGCAGCTGTCCCGCACCGCAGAGGCGCTGCGCGACACCGGGCGCTTCACGGACCCGCAGTCGAGCGAGACCCTGGTGCGCACCTGGCACGTGGAGGGCCTCGCCGTCCGACCGGACCACCGCATGGTCGGCCACACCGGGTTCCTCGTGACCGCGCGCCGCCTGGCCGACGGTGTCGTCCTGCCGAACCTGAAGCGTCGCGCAGGCAAGGCCGAGTTCTCGGACGAGGACGTCGAGGCCTGGACCCCCGGCGCCGTCGGCGAGCGGTCCGCCAGCGACAAGAAGCTGCGCAAGGTGGCCCGCCAGGCTGCGGCACAGGCGCGCAAGGTCGCGGCCGCCGAGGCCGGGACGGGCGCGGGCGAGGTCGCCCCGGACACCTCGCACGATGCCGCCGACGGCGACCGCTAGGCTACGCATGCCCGTCCAGCACCGAACGGAAAGAGGGTCCGTGCGCACCATCCCCGCACTCCTGGTCACCATCGGCCTCGCCGCGTCCCTGACGGGGTGCGCCGCCAGCGGGGCCGGTTCGGCGCCGTCCGCGTGCCCCGCCCCCGGTGCCGCCTCGGCAGCGGTGACGGCGACCGGTGCGTTCGGCAAGGAGCCGAGGGTGTCGGTGCCCGCCGGGCTGACCACGAAGGGCACGCAGGTCTCCGTCCTGCGCTCCGGCGACGGCCGACAGGTCGAGGAGGGCACGCCGGTCCTCGTCGAGTACACGCTGGTCGACGGCGCCACCGGTCAGGTGGCGCAGACCAGCGGGTACTCCGGTCAGACCGCCCCGATCACCGTCGGCGCCGCGAAGTTCGGACCGCTGGGTACCGCGCTCGAGTGCGCCCACGTCGGCGACCGGCTCGCCGTGGCCCTGCCGAAGAGCGGACTGAGCGGGAGCGCCACCAGCACGTCCGGCACCTCGGAGAAGACCGAGGACGCCGTCGTGGCGGTCATGGACGTCAAGCAGGCCTTCGATGCACGGGCAACCGGTACGCCGCAGCTCGCCGGTGACGGCATGCCCGCCGTCGTCCTGGCGCCGTCGGGTGCCCCCGGCATCACGATCCCGTCGTGGAGCGCGCCGAAGGACGACGCCCTGCACCTGCTCCGCAAGGGGTCCGGGGCGGAGCTCACCGCGAAGGACACCGCGGTCATCAAGTACACGGCCGTCTCGTGGGCCGGCAGCAACGGCGACTCCTCGGTCGTCGCGTCGAACTGGACCGACGGCTCCGGCGCCCAGGCGATCCCGCTCGCGAAGGGCCAGCTCATCGACGGCGTGCGGAACGCGGTCCTCGGCCACCGCGTCGGCGACCAGGTCCTGGCGATCGTGCACCAGCAGGACGGCACCACGGCGTACGTCATCGACGTGCTCGGGAAGATGCCCGCCTGAGCCGCGACCGTCCCTCCACCGACCCTGCGCGGGTGCACTCCGGTGCACCCGCGCTGCCGTAGGATCGGGCTCGTGCCAGCCACCCGAGCCCCCCGCGTCCCCGCCGAGGAGCGGCTCTTCAGCCTCGTGCTCGCGCTGCTCTCAACCGAGGCCGGGCTGACGAAGGCGGAGATCCTGGCGAACGTGCAGGGCTACCGGCAGCGGTTCTCACCCGGTGGGGACAACGCGTCGCTCGAGCGCCAGTTCGAGCGTGACAAGGACGACGTCCGCGACCTCGGCATCCCGCTCGAGACGATCGAGACCCCGGGCGCCGCCGGCAACAACCAGACGCTGCGCTACCGGATCCCGAAGGGCGAGTACGACCTGCCGCTCGACGTCCGGTTCACCCCGGACGAGTCCGCACTGCTGTCGCTCGCCGCGATGGCGTGGCGCGAGGGCGCACTGTCCACGGACTCCCGCCGGGCGCTGCTCAAGGTCCGTTCCGCCGGCGCCGACGACGACGGGTCGAGCGCGGCGCGGGGCGTCGCCGGCATGGCTGCGTACGCGCCGCGGCTCCGCGCCCGTGACGCCA
>NZ_RBLU01000016.1 GCF_003989515.1 Curtobacterium sp. HSID17257 | reverse complement strand
GTGGACGGATCCGCCACCCCCGCGCCGACGTCCGGGTCCTGAGCGGGTCGCCCCGGTGCGGGAGGGGTCCGTCGTCGGCCGACCGGTCGACGCACGGCGCGCCTCCCGGCCGGACCGGCGCGCCCGCCCCTGACCGCGGACGCCGACGTGTTCCCACGGGTACCGTCGGGGTCCTCGCGGACCGAGCGGAAGGGGCACCCGTGGACTCTCGAGCCGTGCGGTCGTTCCGTGCGTTCGTCGTCGTCACGGCCGTCGTCGCGATCGCGCTCGGCATCGTCGCCGTCGTCTGGCCCGAACCGTCCCTCGTCCTCGTCGCACTCGTGTTCGGCGTCTACCTGGTGGCGGCGGGCGCGATGCGCGTGGTCGCGGCGGTGCGCGGACACGGCACGTCCGCCGTCTGGCGGTGGACGTCCGGAGTCGTCGGCGGACTGGTCGGGCTCGCCGGCCTGGTGACCCTCGTCGACCCGGCGATCCCCCTGTTGGCCTACGCCGTGCTGGCGGGCGTGGCGTTCCTCCTCGAAGGTGTCGCAGCCATCGTCGGCGCGTTCGTGGGGCACCCGGGTTCCTCGAGACTGCCGAGCGTGGTGAGCGGCCTGCTCTCGCTCATCGGCGGTGTGGTCGTGCTCGTCGCGCCGGGGCTCGCGCTGACGGTGTTCACGGTGTTCTCCGGCATCGCGCTGGTCGTCGTCGGTGCCGCGGCGCTCCTGCTGCTGCCGCCGCGCGCGGCCGCCCGCCGCTGAGGCGTCCGGCAGGAGCGTCCGCCGGCTGCTGCGGCATCCAGCGGGGACCGCTCGCGACCCCCGTCACGCGCTCCCGGTCCCGAACAGCAGGCCGAGCCCGTACGTCACGACCGCTGCGCCGAAGCCGATCGCGAGCTGGCGCAGCGCACGCTTCAGCGGTGAGGCCCCGCTGAGCACACCGACGACCGCACCGGTCCCGAGGAGTGCGATGCCGACCAGCACGGCCGCGAGCACGATCGCCGCCCAGCCCTCGAGGCCGAACAGGTAGGGCAGCACCGGGATGATCGCCCCTGACGCGAAGAAGCAGAAGCTCGACACGGCGGCGCTCGTCCCGCTGCCCACCGCCTCGTGCTCGTCCGTCGCGGTGGCTGCCGTGACCGTCCGACCGCCGAGGACCTCGGCCGCGTGCGCCTGCGCCGCAGCCTCGTCCATGCCCCGCGCGCGGTAGACCAGGGCGAGCTCGTTGGCGTCGACGTCCAGGTCGGCGACCGCCTGCCCGGCCTCGGGGTGCGGCGCGGAGGCGTCGAGGAGCTCGCGCTGCGACCGCACCGACACGTACTCCCCCGCCCCCATCGACAGTGCACCGGCGAGCAACCCGGCGATCCCGCTGAGCAGCACGAAGTGCCGGTCGGCGCCCGAGGCACTGATGCCGATGATCAGCGCGAGGTTCGACACGAGTCCGTCGTTGGCCCCGAAGACGGCCGCGCGGAAGGTGCCGGACAACCGCATCCGTCCGCGGTTCGCGAGGCCCCGGACGACCTCGCCGTGGATCCGCTCGTCGGCCGCCATCCGTGCGGTCGCGTCGTCGTCGTCGGCGTAGGGCGACCGGTCCTCGGCGCGCTGCATGAGCGCGAGGACGAACACCGAGCCGAACCGCTTCGCGAGTGCGGCGAGGACCCTGGTGCGCAGGCTGCCGCGGAGCGGTCGGCCGACGTCGTCACCGAGCAGGTCGAGCCAGTGCTGCTCGTGCCGTCCCTCGGCGTCGGCCAGTGCCGCCAGGATCTCGCGCTCCTCGCCGGAGCGGCGCGTCGACAGGTTCCGGTAGACCGCGGCCTCGGCGCGCTCGTCCGCCAGGTACCGACGCCAGCGGCGCACGTCGGCTGCGGTGGGTGCGGTGGGGCGTTCGTCCTGGAGGCTCACGGCACCGATCCTGCCCGCTCGCTCCGACGCGCGGTCGCGCCGCACCGCGTGTGGTCGGTTCCGGCGCATCGGGACGCCTCGGTCACGGCGAGACGATACGCTCACGGCGAGACGCCGTCGTCGCGACGAGACGCCGCCGGATCCGGGGTGTCTCGCGCGCTCCGGGCCGTCTCGCGGCGACGCCGGCGTGTCGACGCCGTCGCTGACCCGACGCGGCGGGGGCACACACGCGACAGGGCGCGGACCGGAGGCCGTGCGCGGTGTCGCGCCGTGCCTCCCGTCCGCGCCCTGTCGGCGTGGTGACCGGGTGGTGCGACCGGGGTCAGTCCCGCACGTAGGCGGGAGCCGCCTCGGCGTGCGCGTCGCCGACGCGGTGCACGCGCAGGTCGTTCGTCGAGCCCTCGAGTCCGGGAGGCGAGCCGGCCGTCACGATGACCCGGTCGCCGGGGGCGGCGAGACCGTTCGCGAGCAGCACGTCGTCGACCTGCGAGAACAGCTCGTCGGTGTGGGTCTTGCGCTCCACGAGGAACGAGCGGACACCCCAGGTGAGCGCCATGCGGCGACGGGTGGCCTCGTTCGGGGTGAACGCGATGATCGGCAGACCGTGGCGGAGCCGCGACATGCGACGGGCCGAGTCGCCGGACTCGGTGAAGACGCAGAGGTACGACGCCTCGGTGAACTCGGCGATCTCGACCGCGGCGAGCGTGATCGCACCACCGAGCGTGCGCGGCTTCGTGCCGAGCGGAGCGATGCGCTCGAGGCCGTGGTCCTCGGTCGACTCGACGATGCGGGCCATCGTGCGGACCGTCTGCACCGGGTACTCGCCGACGCTGGTCTCGCCGGAGAGCATGACCGCGTCCGCACCGTCGAGGACGGCGTTCGCGACGTCGGAGGTCTCGGCGCGGGTCGGGATCGGCGACGAGATCATCGACTCGAGCATCTGCGTCGCGACGATGACCGGCTTCGCCATCCGGCGCGACAGCTCGACGGCGCGCTTCTGCACGATCGGGACGGCCTCGAGCGGGAGCTCCACACCGAGGTCACCGCGGGCGACCATGATGCTGTCGAAGGCGTCGATGATCTCCTCGAGGGCGTCGACGGCCTGCGGCTTCTCGACCTTGGCGATGATCGGGAGGCGCTTGCCCTCCTCGTCCATGATCTCGTGGGCGCGGACGACGTCCGAGGCATTGCGGACGAACGACAGCGCGATGAGGTCGGCGCCCTGACGGATCGCCCAGCGGAGGTCCGCCTCGTCCTTCTCGCTCAGCGCCGGGACGTTGACCGCAACGCCGGGCAGGTTGATGCCCTTGTTGTTCGAGACGGTGCCGGCGACGACGACCTCGGTGCGCACGCGCACACCGTCGGTGTCGAGCACGCGCAGGCGGACGCGGCCGTCGTCGATGAGCAGCGGGTCGCCGGGCTTGACGTCCTGGGGCAGGCCCTTGAACGTCGTGCCGCAGATCTCCTTCGAGCCGGGGACGTCCTCGGTCGTGATCGTGAAGACGTCACCGACGGCGAGCTCGTGCGGGCCGTCGGCGAACTTCGCGAGACGGATCTTCGGACCCTGCAGGTCGACGAGGATCGCGACCGGCTTGCCGAGGTCCTCGGCAGCGCGACGGACGTTCTCGTAGTTGGCCTCGTGGACGCTGTAGTCACCGTGGCTGAGGTTGAGGCGGGCGACGTCGACGCCCGCTTCGATGATCTCCTTGACGGTCTCGTAGTCCGACGTAGCCGGACCGAGCGTCGAAACGATCTTTGCGCGTCTCAATGGATTCCTTCGTGTGGTGGGTGGTGCCGGTTTCCGCGCTGTGGGGCCGCGCGGAACGAGAGCAGGCCACCAGCACCCTATCGAGTGCCGGTGGCCTGCTGCTCATCGGTGGACCGGTGTTCCGTGCGCGTTCACGACGTCAGACCGTGAGCGCACGGTCGGTCGCCTTGACGGGCGCCGGCAGGATCGTCGAGCCCTCGAGGTACGCGTCGACCTTCGAGGCGGCGGCGCGCCCCTCGGCGATCGCCCAGACGATGAGCGACTGACCGCGGCCGGCGTCGCCGGCCACGAACACGCCGGGCTCGTTCGTCGAGTAGTCGGCCTGACGGGCGACCGCTCCCGACACCGTCGCGGGGAGCCCGAGCTGCGGCTCGATGGTGTCGGTCTCGGGACCGGTGAAGCCCATCGCGATGAGCACCAGGTCGGCCGGGATCTCGCGCTCGGTACCCGTCTTCGGCACGCGACGACCGTCGAGGTACTCGGTCTCGGCGACCCGGAGCGCGCGGACCTCGCCCGCGGCGTTGCCGAGGAACTCGACCGTCGACGCCAGGAAGTGCCGCTCGCCGCCCTCCTCGTGGGCGCTCGTGACCTCGAACACCGTCGGGAACATCGGCCACGGCTGCTCGGACGGACGCTCGAGCGGCGGCTGCTTGCCGATCGCCAGGTTCGTCACGCTCAGGGCGCCCTGGCGGTGGGCGGTGCCGATGCAGTCCGCACCGGTGTCGCCGCCGCCGATGACGACGACGTGCTTGCCCTCGGCCGTGACCTGGTTGTCGACGGTGGTGCCGGCGTTCGCCTTGTTCTGCTGGACGAGGTACTCCATGGCGTAGTGCACGCCCGCGAGGTCGCGTCCGGGGATCGGCAGGTCGCGCGGCACCGTGGCGCCGGTGGCGACGACGACCGCGTCGTAGCGGGACTTCAGGTCGTCCCACGTGATGTCCACGCCGATCTCGACGCCGGCGCGGAAGCGGGTGCCCTCGGCCTGCATCTGGGCGAGCCGCGCGTCGATCTGGCGCTTCTCCATCTTGAAGTCCGGGATGCCGTAGCGCAGCAGGCCGCCGATGCGGTCGTCCCGCTCGTACACGGCGACGGTGTGACCGGCGCGCGTGAGCTGCTGCGCGGCGGCGAGGCCGGCGGGGCCCGAACCCACGACCGCGACGGTCTTGCCGGTCAGGCGCTCCGGCGGGTGCGGGGTGACCCAGCCGTTCTTGTACGCCTCGTCGATGATCGAGACCTCGACCTGCTTGATGGTGACCGGCGGCTGGTTGATGCCGAGCACGCAGGACGCCTCGCACGGGGCGGGGCAGAGCTTGCCGGTGAACTCCGGGAAGTTGTTCGTCGCGTGCAGGCGCTCGATCGCCTGGCGGCCCTCGCCGCGCCACGTCAGGTCGTTCCACTCCGGGATGAGGTTCCCGAGCGGGCAGCCCTGGTGGCAGAAGGGCACGCCGCAGTCCATGCAGCGACCGGCCTGCCGCTTCAGGGCACCGGACTCCTGCTGCTCGTAGACCTCCTTCCAGTCCATGAGCCGCACGGGCACGGGGCGGCGGGGCGGGAGCTCGCGCTCCTGCACCTTGAGGAAGCCCTTCGGGTCAGCCATGGTCCGCCTCCTGCTCGGTCTCGTTCGGGGTGGGGTGGTCGCTGCGGGAGCGCGCCGGGGTCGTGTCAGCCACCGGTCACCTCCAGGATGCGGTTCCAGACGACGGTGCCGTCCGGGTCGAGGCCCTCGTCGACCGCCTGCTGGCGGGTCGCGAGGACGGCGGCGTAGTCCCGCGGGAGCACCTTGACGAAGTCGCCCAGGTCACCGGACTCGAGCACGTCGCCCGCGACGGTCGACCCGGTCTCGGCGAGGTGCTGCCGGAGCAGGTCGGTGACGATCTCGACGTCGGCGCTGTCGAGCTCCTCGAGCCGCAGCTCACCGGTCGCCAGCGCGTCGGCGTTCACGTGCTCCCGACGGAGCCCGCGGACGTACGCGGTGCCGCCGGACATGCCGGCGCCGAGGTTCCGTCCGGTCTCGCCCAGGATCAGCGCGAGCCCACCGGTCATGTACTCGAGCGCGTGGTCGCCCACGCCCTCGACCACCGCGGTCGCGCCGGAGTTCCGGACGAGGAACCGCTCACCCACGATGCCGCGGATGAACATGCTGCCCTGGGTCGCGCCGTAGCCGATGACGTTGCCCGCGATGACGTTCTCGGACGGTTCGAACGCCGACTCCGTGTCCGGGCGGACGACGATGGCGCCGCCGGACAGGCCCTTGCCGACGTAGTCGTTGCTGTCGCCGACCAGGCGGAGCGTGATGCCCGCCGGCAGGAACGCCCCGAGCGACTGCCCGGCCGAGCCGCGCAGCGTGATGTCGATCGACCCGGCGGGCAGGCCGTGCTCGCCGTGCCGCAGCGTGACCTCGTGGCCCAGCATGGTGCCGACCGCCCGCTCGGTGTTGCGGATCGGCAGGTCGAGCGCGACGGAGCCGCCGTGCTCGAGGACGTCGGCGGTCTGCCGGACGAGCTGCACGTCGAAGTGCTCGTCGAGCTCGTGGTCCTGCTCGCGCAGGTGACGGCGGGGCTCGTCGCGGCCGAACTCCGGTCCGTGCAGGACCGGTGCGAGGTCGAGGCCCGACGCCTTCCAGTGCTCCACGGCACGGTCGGTGTCGAGCGCGTCGACCTGTCCGATGGCCTCGTCGAGCGACCGGAAGCCGAGCTCGGCGAGGAGCTCACGGACCTCCTGCGCGATGAACTCGAAGAAGTTCACGACGAACTCGGGCTTGCCGGTGAAGCGCTTGCGGAGCTCCGGGTTCTGCGTCGCGACACCCACCGGGCAGGTGTCCAGGTGGCAGACACGCATCAGGATGCAGCCCTCGACGACGAGCGGTGCGGTCGCGAAGCCGTACTCCTCGGCGCCGAGCAGCGCCGCCACGACCACGTCGCGGCCGGTCTTCATCTGCCCGTCGACCTGCACGACCACGCGGTCGCGCATGCCGTTCAGCATGAGGGTCTGCTGGGTCTCGGCCAGGCCGATCTCCCACGGGGTGCCCGCGTGCTTGAGCGAGTTGAGCGGGGACGCCCCGGTGCCGCCGTCGTGGCCGGAGACGAGCACGACGTCGGCCAGCGCCTTCGTCACGCCCGCGGCGACCGCGCCGATGCCGGACTGGCTCACGAGCTTCACGTGGACGCGCGCCGACGGGTTCGCCCGCTTCACGTCGAAGATGAGCTGCTTGAGGTCCTCGATCGAGTAGATGTCGTGGTGCGGCGGCGGCGAGATGAGCCCGACGCCGGCGGTCGCGTGCCGGGTGCGCGCGACCCACGGGTACACCTTGGTCGGGGGCAGCTGCCCGCCCTCGCCCGGCTTCGCGCCCTGCGCCATCTTCAGCTGGATGTCGGTGGCGTGCGTCAGGTACATGCTCGTGACGCCGAAGCGGCCGGAGGCGACCTGCTTGATCGCACTGCGACGCTCGGGGTCGAGCAGACGCTCGACGTCCTCGCCGCCCTCGCCCGTGTTCGAGCGCGCACCGAGGCGGTTCATCGCGATCGCGAGGGTCTCGTGGGCCTCTTGGGAGATGGACCCGTAGGACATCGCGCCGGTGTTGAACCGCTTCACGATCGACTCGATCGGCTCGACCTCGTCCAGCGCGATCGGCTCCCGGACGCCGTGACGGAACCGGAACAGACCGCGGAGCGTCATGAGCTCCTCGGACTGGTCGTCGACCGCCTGCGAGTACTCGCGGAAGATGTCGTACCGGCGGGCTCGGGTGGCGTGCTGGAGCCGGAAGACCGTGTCCGGGTTGAACAGGTGCGGCGGACCCTCACGACGCCACTGGTACTCGCCGCCGGTCTGCAGCCGCTCGTGCGACAGCACCGCGCCGTCCTGCGGGTACGCCTGGGCGTGGCGCTCGGCGTTCTCCTTCGCGATGACCTCGATGCCGACCCCGCCGAGGATCGACGACGTGCCCGTGAAGTACTTGTCCACGAACTCCTGGCTGAGTCCGACGGCCTCGAACGCCTGCGCGCCGGCGTAGCTGGACACCGTCGAGATGCCCATCTTCGACATGATCTTCAGCACGCCCTTGCCGAGCGCCTTGATCACGTTCTTCACGGCCTGCTCCGGCGTGATGCCCGTGATCATGCCCGAGCGCACGAGGTTCTCGCACGTCTCCATCGCCAGGTACGGGTTGATCGCCGAGGCGCCGTAGCCGATCAGGGTCGCGACGTGGTGGACCTCGCGGACGTCGCCGGCCTCGACGATGAGCCCGACCTTCATGCGCTGCTCGGTGCGGATGAGGTGGTGGTGCACGGCCGCGAGCAGCAGGAGGCTCGGGACGGGCGCCTGCTCGGCGTTGCCGTCACGGTCGGACAGCACGATGAACTGCTTGCCCGACTCGATCGCCTGGTCGACCTCGTCGCAGACCGCCGCGATGCGCTTCTGCATCGCCTTCTTGCCCGCGTCGACGCGGTACAGGCCCTTGATCGTGACGGTCAGGTGGCGTCCGGACTCCGTCTCGAAGTGCTGGATCTTCGCGAGCTCGTCGTTGTCGATCACCGGGAAGTCGAGCACGATCTGCTTCGCGTGCTCGGGCCCGGCGCTCAGCAGGTTGCGCTCCGGTCCGAGGCCCATTCCCATGGAGGTGATGACCTGCTCGCGGATCGAGTCGAGCGGCGGGTTCGTCACCTGCGCGAACTGCTGCGTGAAGTAGTCGAACAGCAGGCGCGGACGCTCGGAGAGCACGGCGATCGGCGTGTCCGAGCCCATCGCGCCGAGGGGTTCCGCGCCGGTCTGCGCCATCGGACGGAGCAGGATGCGGACCTCTTCTTCCGTGTACCCGAACGCGCGCTGGCGCCGGGTCACCGACGCCGGGGTGTGCACGATGTGCTCGCGCTCCGGCAGGTCGCTCAGGTTGATGCGGCCCTCGTCGAGCCACTGCGCCCACGGGCCGGAGGTCGCCAGCTCGCGCTTGACCTCGTCGTCCTCGATGATCCGCCCGGCCTCGGTGTCCACGACGAACATCCGGCCCGGACGCAGGCGGCCCTTGCGAACGACCTTGCCCGGCGGGACGTCGATGACGCCCGTCTCGGACCCCATCACGATCAGGCCGTCGTCCGTCACCAGGAAGCGCCCGGGGCGCAGGCCGTTGCGGTCGAGCGTCGCGCCGACGACCGCACCGTCGGTGAACGTGATCGCCGCCGGGCCGTCCCACGGCTCCATGAGCATCGAGTGGTACTCGTAGAACGCCCGGAGGTCCGGGTCCATGCCGACCTGGTTCTCCCAGGCCTCCGGCACCATCATCGACACCGCGTGCGGCAGGCTGCGGCCGGTCAGCGTGAGCAGCTCGAGGGTCTCGTCGAACGACGCCGAGTCGCTCGCGCCCGGGCTGACGATCGGCAGCAGCGGCGCGAGGTCGCCGAGGAGCTCGCTCTCGAGCTGGGACTGGCGCGCTCGCATCCAGTTGCGGTTGCCACGGACGGTGTTGATCTCACCGTTGTGCGCGAGCGTGCGGAACGGCTGCGCCAGCGGCCACGACGGGAAGGTGTTCGTCGAGTAGCGCGAGTGCACGATCGCGAGCTTCGACGCGAAGCGCTCGTCGCTGAGGTCCGGGTAGAACGGCTCGAGCTGGAGCGTCGTGACCATGCCCTTGTAGACCATCGTCCGGCTCGACAGCGACATGAAGTAGACCTCGACGCCGTGCTCCGCGCGCTTGCGCAGCCGGAATGACTGACGGTCGAGGGCGATGCCGCTCCAGGCGGCACCGTGGACGTCGTGCCGGGTCGAGGCGACGAAGAGCTGCTCGAACGCCGGCATGGCGGCACGCGCGAGCGTCCCGAGGACCTCCGGACGCACCGGCACCTCGCGCCAGCCGAGGACCTTCAGGCCCTCTTCACGGGCGATGCGCTCGACGGCGCCCTTCACCGCGTGGCGCTCGTCCTCGTCGACGGGCAGGTAGGCCGTTCCCACCGCGTACTCCCCCGCGGCGGGCAGCTCGAAGGGCACCTCGTCGCGCAGGAACGCATCCGGCACCTGGCACAGGATGCCCGCGCCGTCACCGGTACCGGCGTCGGAGCCGACGGCACCGCGGTGCTCGAGGTTCCGGAGCGCGCCGAGCGCGGCGTCCACGATGTCGTGCCCGGCGGTGCCGCGGAGCGTCGCGACCATGGCGAGCCCGCAGGCGTCCTTCTCGTTCGCCGGGTCGTAGGCACCGACGGCCTCGGGCACGGCCGAGAAACGTCGGTGCGCCGGCCGCAGGGAGCGCGTCGAACGGGGGGCAGGGTCTGGCTGGAGCGCCATGGGGAACCGTCCTCACGAGGAAGTGGAACAGGGACGTCGGTGGCCCGGTGGTGCGTTCCGCCCGAGCGGGCGGGACTGGTGCCCGTGCGCGTCGCCGTGGAGGGTGCGCAGACGACGCGCGAGGTGGCGGGGTCGCTCGTGGTGACCCGACCGTGCGGAGGGTGCTCCGTGGCCGGCGGGTGCCGTCCGTGGAGCGGGTGCTGCCGGTCGCGGAGTTACCGCGCGCGGCCTGCTGCAGGGACCGGATCGGCGTCGACGTCGGTCGCCGGAGCGTCGTCGTCGTGTTCCGACCAGGTGTCGTCCGAGTCTACATCGGAGGTCCGACGCGGCTCGCGACCCGGCAGGTACGGGCTCGGCTCCTGACCGGTGTGCCGACGCGTCTGCACGAGGAAGATCACGATGCCGAGCAGGATCGCGGCGAAGGACATCCAGACGTTCGTGCGGATCCCGAAGAAGGTCTCGCTCGTGTCGACGCGGATGGACTCGAGGACCGATCGGCCGGTGCCGTACCAGATCAGGTAGAGCGCCATGACCTTGCCCCACTGCAGCCGGAAGCGCTTGTCGAGCAGCAGGATGACGACGACGCCGACGACGTTCCAGATGATCTCGTAGAGGAAGGTCGGGTGGAACAGCGTGCCCTCGGGCAGGCCCTTCGGGAACGCGGCGTTCGTCGACTCGATCTCGAGCCCCCACGGCAGGCTCGTCGGCATGCCGAACAGCTCGTGGTTGAAGTAGTTGCCGAGGCGGCCGAAGGCCTGGGCGAGCAGGACACCCGGCGCGATGGCGTCGATCAGGCTCGAGAAGCGCAGACCCACCTGGCGGCAGCCGATGTACGCACCGAGCGATCCGAGGATGAGCGCGCCGAAGATGGCCAGCCCGCCCTCCCAGACGTAGAGGAACGAGAGCGGGTCACGCCCCGGCCCGAAGTAGTCGCTGACGTGGGTGAAGACGTGGAACAGGCGACCACCGATGATCCCGGCCGGCACCGCCCAGATCGCGATGTCGATGATGATCCAGCGCTCGACCCCACGGGCGTTGAGTCGCCGGTTCGCCAGCACGACGGCTGCGACGATCCCGAGCAGGATACAGATGGCGTACGCGTGGATCCGGAAGTCCAGCGGCAGCGACCAGCCGAACGCGTCACGGAGCCAGGCGGTCAGGTCGAAGTACTGCCACGCGGTGCTCGGGCTCGGGATGCTCAGGAGGGGCATGGAGGTGCTGTCGCCTTTCGGTGCTGGACGGCCGCGGTGCCGCTGGAGGGTCGGCCCCGCTCACTGTAGCGCGGGAACCGCGCCGACCAGGAACCAGGGCGCGGTCCTGTGGGAACTGTGACCGACACGGACGGGAGGCGCGGTGCGGGCGAGCCGATCGGCCCACCTGCACCGCGCCTCCCGTCCGGTCTGCTGGCTGTCTGCTGGCTGTCTGCTGGCTGTCTGCTGGCGGAGCGTCCTCGTCAGCCGCGCACGGCGCCGCTGGTCAGGTCGGCCGCGCGGTCCGCGACCCCCTGGACGCCGAGGTCGGCGAGGGCGCGCACGAAGGCGGACCCGATGATCGCGCCGTCCGCGTACTCGAGGACCTCGCGCACCTGGTCGGCCGTCGAGATGCCGAGGCCGACGCACGTGCGCTCCACCCCGGCGTCGCGGAGTCGCGACACGACGGTGCGGGCGGCGGTGTCGACACCGACCCGCGCACCGGTGACGCCCATCGTCGACACGGCGTAGACGAACCCGCGACTCGATCGGACCGCCTGCTCCATGCGGGCGTCGGTCGAGGACGGCGCCGCGAGGAACACCCGGTCGAGCCCGGTGCGCTCGGACGCGTCGATCCAGGCGCGGCCCTCGTCCGGGATGAGGTCCGGCGTGATCAGCCCGGATGCGCCGGCCGCGACGAGGTCGTCGGCGAAGCGCTCGACGCCGTAGCGGAGCACCGGGTTCCAGTAGGTCATCACGAGCACGGGCACGTCGACCCGGTTGGTGATCTGGTCGACCGCGTCGAACACCTGCGCGACGCGGAACCCGTTCGCCAGGCTCTCCTCGGCGGCGCGCTGGATCACCGGACCGTCCATCACCGGGTCGGAGTACGGCAGGCCGAGTTCGATGACGTCTACGCCGTTCTCGGCGAGGGCGACGGCCGCGTCCACGCTGGTCTGCAGATCGGGGAAGCCGGCGGGCAGGTACCCGACGACGGCGCCGGCGCGCTCGGCGTTCGCGGTGTCGATCGTCGTCGCGACCGAGGTGGAGGTCCCGGGGTTCGTCACAGCTGCACCGCGTTCTCGTCGAGGATGCCGAAGTAGCGACTGGCGGACGCGACGTCCTTGTCACCACGTCCGGACAGGGACACCAGCACGACGCCGTCGGGACCGAGCTCCTTGCCCAACTTGATCGCCCCTGCGAGCGCGTGCGCCGACTCGATGGCCGGCAGGATGCCCTCGGTCCGGCCGAGCAGGCGGAAGGCCTCCATCGCCTCGGCGTCGGTGATCGGCGAGTACTGCGCGCGGCCGATCGAGGCGAGGTAGGCGTGCTCGGGACCGACGCTCGGGTAGTCGAGGCCCGCCGAGATGCTGTGGCTCTCGATGGTCTGGCCGTCCTCGTCCTGCATGAGGTACGACATCGTGCCCTGGAGGACACCGGTGCGCCCGAGCGAGATGCTCGCGGCGTGCCGACCGGTCTCGATGCCGTCGCCACCGGCCTCGAAGCCGTGCAACCGGACCGACTCGTCGTCGAGGAAGGCCTCGAAGATGCCCATCGCGTTCGACCCGCCGCCGACGCACGCGGCGACGGCGTCCGGCAGACGACCGATGCGGTCGAGGACCTGCTGCCGGGCCTCCTCGCCGATCACCTTGTGGAACTCGCGGACCATCTCCGGGAACGGGTGCGGACCGGCGACGGTGCCGAGCAGGTAGTGGGTCGAGTCGACGTTCGCCACCCAGTCGCGCAGTGCGTCGTTGATGGCGTCCTTCAGGGTGCGCGAGCCGGTCTCGACGGGGATCACCTCGGCGCCGAGCAGCCGCATGCGCGCGACGTTCAACGCCTGGCGCTCGGTGTCCACCGCACCCATGTACACGACGCAGTCCATGCCGAACAGCGCCGCGGCGGTGGCCGTCGCGACGCCGTGCTGCCCCGCACCGGTCTCGGCGATCAACCGGGTCTTGCCGAGGCGCTTCGCGACGAGCGCCTGACCGAGCACGTTGTTGATCTTGTGCGAGCCGGTGTGGTTCAGGTCCTCGCGCTTGAGGATGATGCGCGCACCACCGGCGTGCTTCGCGAACCGCGGCGCCTCGGTGATGATCGACGGACGGCCGGTGTACTCGCGCTGGAGCGTGTCGAGCTCCTCGCGGAACGCCGGGTCCGCCCAGGCCTCGCGGAAGGCGGTCTCGAGCTCGTCGAGCGCGAGCACGAGCGACTCGGGGACGAAGCGTCCGCCGAAGTCGCCGAAGTACGGGCCCTGCAGGTCACGGAGTGAGGTCACGGTGGGTCTCCCGGGGTGTTCGGCGGCCCCGGTGTGCGGGGCGACCGGTGGGACGGTGGTCGGATCAGCCGCGCGGACGGCCGGAGCCGTCCGCTGCGGCGATGAACGACGCGAGGGTGGTGGCGGGGTCCGCGCCCGTGACGAGCGCCTCACCCACCAGGACGACGTCGGCACCCGCAGCGCGGTAGTGGGCGACGTCGGCGGGGCCGGCGACGGCGGACTCGGCCACGCGCACGACCCCGTCGGGGATGCGGTCGGCGAGGGAGCCGAACAGGTCGCGGTCCAGCGAGAAGTCGGTCAGGTCGCGCGCGTTCACGCCGAGGATGCGTGCGCCGGCGTCCAGGCCGCGGGAGACCTCGTCACCGGAGTGCGCCTCGACCAGCACGCGCATGCCGACCTGCTCGGCGAGCTCGTGCAGCTCGACGAGCTGTCGCTGCTCCAGTGCTGCCACGATCAGCAGCACCAGGTCGGCCCCGGCCGCACGGGCCTCGAGCACCTGGTACGGGTCGGCGATGAAGTCCTTGCGGAGCACCGGCAGCGACACGCGCGCCTTCACGGCCTCGAGGTCGGCGAGGCTGCCGAGGAACTTCCGCCCCTCGGTGAGGACGCTGATCGTCGACGCTCCGCCACGCTCGTAGTCGGCAGCGAGGGCGGCCGGGTCCTCGATGGGCGCCATGGAACCGCGCGACGGGCTCGCGCGCTTGACCTCGGCGAGGATCTTCACACGGTCGCCGGGCGACAGGAAGTCGAGGGCGTCGAGCGGCGACGCCACCCGGTCCAGGTCGCGCTCGACGTCCGAGAGCGGACGGTCGGCACGACGGGCGGCGGCGTCCTCGAGCGCGCCCGCGACGAGGGTCTCGAGCACGTTCGGCACGGGACTACTCCGCGTGGTGCTTGGCGACGTACTTCGGACCGTTGACGCCGTAGCCGGCCTTCGCCATCACGGCACCGACGACCAGGCCGATCACCACGACGACGGCGGACGCCCAGACGCCCCACGCCAGGTCGAACCAGAAGAACAGCGTGCCTGCCGCGAAGCCGATCAGCATGATCACGACGGCGGTCCAGGCGGCGGGCGAGTGGCCTTCGCCGAGTTCTGCGGGCTCAGTGTTGCTCACGGTGCTCCTCGTTCTGCTCCGGCGCCGTCGTCCGATCGGCGCCGGTCCGATCCTACCGTGTCGCTCGTGGACGGCTCCCCCACCGCGCCCGTGCCGGGGGTCTCGGAGGCGGGGTCGGCGGCCGGGGCGCCGGTCCGCTCGGCGGTCGGGTCGGCGGTCGGGTCGTCACCGGCGCTCAGGTCGTCCCAGTCGGTGATCGCGTCGCGCGGTACCGCGGCCTGGGCACGGGCGTCGGCGGCGGCACCGGCGGTCGCGGCCGCGTACTTCCGGGTCGGGCCGGGCCACTGCCGCTGCACCACGAACACGACGATTCCGAGGACCACGGCGAGGACGCCGCCGGCGATGCCCACGGCGGGCCAGGCGGTGACGTCCACACGGTCGACGACCTGCCGCACGGCCTCGGTGTCGCTGACGCCGGCGACCTCGCCGACCGCGCCCTTCGATGCGGCGACCGGGTCCGCCAGTGCACCGATGCCGGTCGCGACGACCGCGACGCCGAGCAGCACCTCGACTGCCGCGAGCACGACACGGAGCACCCGGCCGGCGATCGTCAGTGCGAGGAACAGCGCCAGGCTCGCGATGGCCAGCGCCGTGTACTGCGGCACGACGGCGGCGCCGTCGGCCACGACCCGCGGCACGACCGCGGTTCCGGCGTGCAGGTGCACCGTGAACCAGGTCTGGGTCCAGGAGAGCATCACGATGCCCGCGACCGCGAGGCCGGCGACGACGACGAGCGGGCGGGAGCGTTTCACGAGCGGACCTCGCGCATGCGGTTCGCGGTCGCGACGGCACGCAGGGGGGCGGCGGCCTTGTTGACGGCCTCGACGTGCTCGGTGTGCGGATCCGAGTCGGCGACGAGTCCGGCGCCGGCCTGCACACGGGCGACGCCGTCCTTGATGAGCGCCGTGCGGATCGCGATCGCCAGGTCGGCGTCGCCGGCGAAGTCGAAGTAGCCGACGACTCCCGCGTACGCCCCGCGCTTCGCCGGCTCGAGCTCGTCGATGATCTCGAGCGCGCGCGGCTTCGGTGCTCCCGACAGCGTGCCGGCGGGGAAGGTCGCTCGGAAGACGTCGATCGCCGAGGCCTCCGGACGCACCGAGCCCTCGACGCTCGACACCAGGTGCATGATGTGGCTGAAGCGCTCGACGGTCATGAACTCGGTCACCGCGACGGTCCCCGGCTCGCACACCTTCTGGAGGTCGTTGCGGGCGAGGTCGACGAGCATCAGGTGCTCGGCGCGCTCCTTCGGGTCGGCGAGCAGCTCGTCGCCCAGGCGGACGTCCTCGACCGGGCTCGCCCCGCGCGGGCGGGACCCGGCGATCGGGTGCGTGATCGCCCGCCCGTCCTGCACCTTCACGAGGGCCTCCGGCGAGGCGCCCACGATCCAGAAGCGCTCGTCCGCGGTGTCCGCCAGGGCGAGGAAGTACATGTATGGGCTCGGGTTGAGCGTCCGCAGCACCCGGTACACGTCGAGCGGGTCGGCCGTGACGTCGTGGTCGAACCGCTGCGAGATCACGACCTGGAACACGTCGCCGTCGCGGATGAAGTCCTTCGACCGCTCGACCGCGGCCATGTAGTCCTCGGGCGTCGTCCGGTGGCGCGGGGTCGGCTCGGCGATCTCGAACGCCTCGGCCACCGTCGCCGGGCTCGGCTGCACCAGGTCGGCCTGCATCCGGTCGAGCCGGGCCTGCGCGTCCGACCACATCGTGTCGGCGTCGTCGGTGCCGTCGTTGAGGACGCTCGCGACGAGGAGCACGAGACCCGTGCGGTGGTCGAGCGCCGCGAGCTCGGACACGAACGCCAGGGCCTGCCCCGGCACCTCGAAGTCGGCCGGCGGGACGTCCGGCAGGTGCTCGAGCTGTCGCACGGCCTCCCACCCGATGAACCCGACCGTGCCGCCGACGAGCGGCGGGGTGCCCGGCACGCGCGGGGTCGCCCACCGGTCGTGCAGTCGCGCCAGGACGTCGAGGGGCGCGCCCTCGAGCGAGTCCACGGCGCGGGACGCCGGGATGCCGGTGTCGATCCACGAGGCACGGTCGCCGTCCTGGGTCAGGACGCCGAAGCTCCGGACCCCGACGAACGACCAGCGCGACCACAGGCCGCCCTGGCCGGCGGACTCGAGCAGGAACGACCCGGGGCGGCCGTCCGCGAGCTTGCGGTAGACGCCGACGGGCGTCTCGCTGTCGGCGTACAGCGCGCGGACGACCGGGACGACGCGGTGGCCGTCGAGCAGGTCGTCGAAGGCCTGCCGGGAGGTCGTGCGCGGTTCCTCCGCGCCGGTGGCGGTGCTCATCGGGTCTCCTCCACGGCCGTGGTCGCTCCGTGCGCGTCGGTCACGACTCCGGCCGGCGCGGACGCCGTCACCGGGTCGAGCGGGTCGACCTCGAAGCAGCTGTGCGCACCGGTGTGGCACGCCGCCCCGACCTGCTGCACGGTGACGAGCAGGGTGTCGTCGTCGCAGTCGAGTGCCGCGGCCCGGACGTACTGCGCGTGCCCGGACGTGTCGCCCTTGCGCCAGTACTCCTGCCGCGACCGCGACCAGAAGGTCACCCGCCCCTCGGTGAGGGTGCGGCGGAGGGCTTCGCGGTCCATCCAGCCGAGCATGAGGACGTCCTTCGAGGACTCCTCCTGCACGACTGCGGGGAGGAGCCCGTCGTGCCCGAACCGTGCGCGGTCGAGGACCGCCTCCGTGCTGGTGCTGGTGCTGTCGGTCATGGGACTCCTAGCCTACGGCGGGGTGTCGGCGGACGGGTGTCAGCGGACGGGGTGGCCGGCGGCGCGCAGCGCTGCCTTGACGTCCCCGATGGTCATCTCCCCGCGGTGGAAGACGCTGGCGGCGAGCACGGCGTCCGCTCCCGACTCGACGGCCGGGGCGAAGTGCTCGACGCGACCAGCGCCTCCCGAGCCGATGACGGGGACCGACGAGACCGCGCGCACCGCGGCGATGAGCTCGAGGTCGAAGCCGTTCTTCGTGCCGTCGGCGTCGATCGAGTTGACGAGCAGCTCGCCGGCGCCGCGCTCGACGCCCTCGCGTGCCCACGCGATCGCGTCGAGGTCGGACTCCGTGCGGCCGCCGTGCGTGGTGACCACGAAGCCGGACGGCATCCGGTCCGAGCGCTTCACGTCGAGCGACAGCACGACCGCCTGCGCACCGAAGCGGTCCGCGATCTCGCCGACGAGCTCCGGCCGGGCGATCGCCGCGCTGTTCACGCCGATCTTGTCCGCGCCGCACTGCTGCAGACGGGACACGTCGTCGACGCTCCGGACGCCACCACCGACGGTGAGCGGGATGAAGACCTGCTCCGCCGTCCGGGTCACGGTGTCGTACATCGTGGCGCGGTTCTCGACCGTCGCTCCGACGTCGAGGAAGGTGAGCTCGTCGGCGCCCTGCTCGTAGTAGCGGGCGGCGAGCTCGACGGGGTCGCCGGCGTCCTGCAGGTCGAGGAAGTTCACGCCCTTGACGACCCGACCGCCCTGCACGTCGAGGCAGGGGACGACCCGGACCGACACTCCGCCGGCGACACCGGCGACACCACTGTCGGTGGAATCGCGCTCGGGTCCGGTCGCGCCGGGGCGCACCGCGTCGTTCACAGGCGTGCGGCGTGGATCGGGCTGACGAGGATGGCGCGCGCACCGAGGTCGTAGAGCGCGTCCATGATGAGGTTGGCGTCCTCGCGCGGGATCATCACGCGGACGGCCGACCAGTCGCGGTCGTGCAGCGGGGAGACCGTCGGCGACTCGATGCCCGACGCCACCGCGGTGGCCTGCTCCAGCAGGTCGGTCGGGATGTCGTAGTCGAGCATGACGTAGCCGCGGGCGACGAGCACGCCCTGCAGGCGGCGACGCAGGACGTCGATGCCCGGGATGCTCTCGTCGGTCGAGATGAGCAGCGCGGTCGACTCGAGGATGACCGGACCGAAGATCTCGAGCCCGGCGGCACGGAGCGTGCTGCCCGTCGAGACGACGTCGGCCACGGCGTCGGCGACACCGAGGCGCACGGCGCTCTCGACGGCGCCGTCGAGCTTCACGAGGGTCGCGGTCACCCCGTGCCGGGCGAGGAACTCCCCCACGAGACCCGGGTAGCTCGTCGCGACGCGGACGCCGTCGAGGTCCTGCAGCTCGGTGAACCGACCTGGGGTGCCGGCGAACCGGAAGGTCGAGTCGGCGAACCCGAGCGCGTCGACCTCGTGCGCCGCCGACCCGGAGTCGAGCAGCAGGTCACGGCCGGTGATGCCGACGTCGAGCGCGCCGGAGCCGACGTAGGTCGCGATGTCGCGCGGGCGGAGGAAGAAGAACTCGACGCCGTTGCGCTCGTCGAGCAGGTGGAGCGCCTTCGGGTCACGGCGACCGGCGTACCCGGCCTCCTTGAGCATCTCGGAGGCGGTCTCGGACAGCGAGCCCTTGTTGGGCACGGCGATGCGGAGCATCAGGGGGTCTGCTTTCTGCTGGAGGTCGGTGACTTCTGCGGGTCGCGACGGCGCCGGAGCGCTCGTGGCGGGTGCCTACAGATGTCGCCAGACGTCCGCCGGGGTGAGCCCCTTCGCGACCATGAGCACCTGGAGGTGGTAGATCAGCTGCGAGATCTCCTCCGAGGTGCGCTCGTCGCCCTCGTACTCGGCCGCCATCCAGACCTCGGCGGCCTCTTCCACGATCTTCTTGCCGATCTGGTGCACGCCGGCGTCCAGTTCGGCGACGGTGCCGGAGCCCTCGGGGCGCGTGCGCGCCTTCTCGGTCAGCTCCGCGAACAGGTCGTCGAACGTCTTCACGGGGACCAGGCTACCGTCCTGCGCGGACACGGCTGACGCACCGTCCGGACGGGAGGCGCTGGTCGCCTCCGACACGCTGTCCAGCTGGTCGGTCACGCGCGTGCCGCCGCTGCCGCCTCGCGCAGGTCGGCGATGCGCTCGGCCGGCTCACCGCCGTAGACGGCGGATCCGGCCACGAGCGTGTCGGCGCCGCTGCGGACGGCCTCGGGCACGGTGTCGACCGCGATGCCGCCGTCGACCTCGAGCCAGACGTCGAGGCCCGAGGCGTCCACCGCGGCGCGCGCGTCGGCGAGCTTCGGCATCACGGACCGCATGAACGACTGCCCGCCGAAGCCGGGTTCGACGGTCATGAGCAGGATCATGTCGTAGGCGTCGAGGTGGTGGAGCACCTGCGTGATCGGGGTGCCGGGCTTCACGGCGACAGCGGCACGGGCACCGTTCGACCGGATCGCGGCTGCGGTGGCCACCGGGTCGTCGGCGGCCTCGAAGTGGAACGTGACGCTCGAGGCACCCGTCTCGGCGTACTTCGGCGCCTGCACGTCCGCGTCGGTGATCATCAGGTGGACGTCGAGCGGCACCGGCGAGACCTCCTGCAGGCGCTGCACGATCGGCAGGCCGAGCGTGAGGTTCGGCACGAAGTGGTTGTCCATCACGTCGACGTGCACCATGTCGGCGCTCTCGATGCGGTGCAGCTCCCGCTCGAGGTTGGCGAAGTCGGCGGACAGGATGCTCGGCGAGATGCGGATCGTCACCGTCCAACCCTACCGATCCGTGTCCTCCGCAGAACGGAAGGGGTCAGGCGCGGCGGCGGAGGAGCGCGACGAACATGGCGTCGGTGCCGATCCGGTGCGGCCACAGCTGCGCCGTCGGACCGTCGGCGACCTGCGGGTCCCGGGCCGCCACCGACCGGACCACGTCGGCGGTGTCGAGTTGCTCGAGCACGTCACCGTGCCGCTCCAGGAGCGCGTCGACCTGCCCGCGCGTCTCGGCCAGGTGCGGCGAGCACGTCACGTACGCCAGGGTCCCACCGGGTGCGAGCGCTCGGACGGCCGCGTCGAGCAGCTCGGACTGGAGCGCCGCGAGCTCGGGGACGTCCTCGGGCTGCTTGCGCCACCGCGCCTCGGGACGCCGGCGGAGCGCGCCGAGCCCGGTGCACGGAGCATCGAGCAGGATCCGGTCGAACAGCTCGTCGCCCGGCTTGCCGAAGCGCCGCCCGTCGCCCTCGACGACCGTGACGGTGTCGTCGTCGGCCACGGTGGACAGTGCCTTGCGCACCAGTCCGGCGCGAGCGGGGACGAGCTCGTTGGCGACGAGGGTCGCTCCGCCCTGCGCGGCCTCTGCGGCGAGGAGCGCGGCCTTGCCCCCGGGCCCGGCACACATGTCGAGCCACCGCTCCCCCGGGCGGACGGCGGACGACCGCGTGAGGGCGAGGGCCGCGAGCTGCGACCCCTCGTCCTGCACCCGGAGCCGGCCGGCGGCGACACCGGGGACCCGAGCGGGGTCGCCGGTCGTCCCGCGGATGCCGAGCGGCGACACCGGACCGGCGTCCGCCTCGGGGATCCGGACGGGAGGCTGGGTGCCGGTGTCGTCGTCGGTCCCGGCTCCGTCGTCGGCACCGTCATCGTCCTGGGTCACGGTGCCGGGTCCGAGCGGCTCTGCCTCGTCGTCGGCGTCGCCGGCCGTCGCGGTGCGGACGTCCTCGTCGGTGGCGAGCCCCGGGAGCGCGACGAGCTGCACGCGCGGCGCGACGTTGTCGGCCGCGAGCAGGGCGGCGAGCTCGTCGCGCGACCGCTCCGCCGCCAGCGCGTCCCGGAGCGCAGCGACCACCCACGACGGGTGCGACCAGCGGGTGGCCAGCAGCGCGTCGCCGCTCCGCCCCTCGGTGACCAGGGCGTCCCACTCGTCGTCGGTCTTGGCGGCGACCTTCCGCAGAACGGCGTTCACGAAGCCGGTGGCCCGGCGGGCGCCGACCTCGCGGGCGAGCTCCACGGTCGCCGAGACGGCCGCGTGCGTGGGTGTGCGCATGCCGAGCAGCTGGTGCACCCCGAGGCGCATCACGTCGAGCACGTCGGACTCGATGTTGTCGAGCCGGCGACCGGATGCGACCCCGACGATCGCGTCGTAGCGGCCGAGCATCCGGATCGACCCGTAGGTCAGCTCGGTGGCGAATGCGGCGTCGCGGGCGGAGAGGCCGGCGCGACGGATGCGCGTGGGCAGGAGCAGGTTGGCGTAGGCGTCGTCGACCTGCACCGCGCGGAGCACGTCGAACGCGACCCGACGGGCACTGGTCGGCCGGGGTCGGCGGTCTGCTCGCGACTGCCGGGGCGGCTGGTTCGTCGGGCTCATGCGAGCACCACGCCCTCGAGCGAGCCGAGACCGCGTGCCCAGGCGGCACCGTCCATCGCCTTCTTGCCTGCCGGTTGCACCTCGGCGAGCACGAGCGGCACGTCGGCCGTCCCGACGAGCAGCCGACCGTCGACCAGTGCGAGTGCGCCGGGCGCGAGGTGCGGGGCGGAGGAGGTCGTGCCTCCCGGCAGGAGCGCGCTGCGGAGCATCTTCACCCGCGTCTCGCCGAGGTGGGCGAACGCGCCGGGCTCGGGCGTCACCCCGCGGACGCGGGCGTGGACGGCGGGAGCCGGTTCGTCGAAGGTGACGTGTGCGTCGTCGGCGGTCGGCTTCGGGGCGAGGGTGACCGGCCCGGACTGCTCGGTGGCGACCGCGCTCCCGTCGGCCAGGGCGTCGACGACCCGCAGGACGGTCCCCGCCCCCGACTCGGCCATCGCGGCGAGGACGTCTCCGCTGGTCGCGTCCGGGTCGATGTCGAACGGGTCGGCGGCGTACACGGGACCGGCGTCGAGCGCCTCGACGAGCTGGAAGACCGTCGCGGCGGTCCGGGTGTCGCCCGCCATCACGGCGCGCTGCACGGGCGCGGCACCGCGGTACGCCGGCAGGTCGGAGAAGTGCAGGTTGACCCAGCCGAGGCGGGGAGCGTCGAGGGCGGGACGACGGAGGAGCGCACCGTACGCGACGATGACGCCGAGGTCGGCCTGCAGGTCGACGAGCTGCGCGGTCACGGCCTCGTCCACCCGGGTCGCCTCGATGACGGGCAGTCCGAGCTCCTCGGCGACCTGCGCCACCGGGGTCGGCGTGAGGACACGCTTCCGCCCCTGGGGTGTCGGGGGTCGGGTGAGGACGGCCGCGATCTCGTGGTCGGAGGCGGCGAGACGTCGGAGGGTGGGGACGGCCGCAGCGGGGCTGCCGGCGACGACGAGACGCATGGGGACCATCGTCCCACGCCCGACGGTGTCCGACGCGCGCGGGACGCGGGCGACCGGGAACGGACTGCGAGCCGGCTGGGTAACGTCCGGACCATGAGTGACGTCACCACCTCCACCAACCGCTACGCCGGCTCGTCGATCCAGAAGGTCGCGCTCGTCGTCGGCATCGTGTTCCTGCTCGTCGGGATCGCCGGGTTCGTGCCGGGGCTGACCTCCGGCGACCTCGGCGGTGCCGGTCACCACTCGATGGCGATGCTGCTCGGGATCTTCCAGGTGTCGGTCCTGCACAACATCGTGCACCTGCTGTTCGGTGTCGTCGGGTTGCTCGCGGCGAACCGTGCGACGGGATCGCGGATGTACCTCGTCATCGGCGGCGTCGTCTACTTCGTGCTGTGGGTGTACGGCCTGTTCACGGCGGGCACGATGTCCGGCGCGAACTTCGTCCCGCTGAACTGGGCGGACAACTGGCTGCACCTGGTGCTGGCGATCGGCATGGTGGCGCTCGGCGTCGTCTTCCCGCGGGAGCGCCGCCGCCCGGTCGGCGCCTGAACCAGGGCCGGACCCGCAACACGCCACGTCGGCGGCTCCTCGCAGTGGTACGCCCCTGCGAGCAGCCGCCGACGTTGCGTTCCGGGAGGCGTCAGCCGTCGACGGCGGCGCGGGCCCCGACGAAGGCGTCGACGCACCGGCGCACCTGCTCCTCGGTGTGCGCTGCGGAGAGCTGCACCCGGATCCGGGCTCTCCCCTGCGGCACCACCGGGTAGCTGAAGGCCGTCACGTAGACGCCCCGTGCCTGCATCTCGTCGGCGATGCGCGCGGTGCGCGCGGCGTCGTGGAACATCACGGGCACGATCGGGTGCTCCCCCGGCAGGAGCTCGAAGCCCGCGTCGGACATGAGCGTCCGGAACGTCCTGGCGTTGGCTGCGAGCCGGGCGCGGGCGTCGTCCGAGCGTTCGACCAGGTCCAGTGCCGCGAGGGTGCCCGCCGCGATCACCGGCGCGAGCGAGTTCGAGAACAGGTACGGGCGTGAGCGCTGCCGCAGCAGGTCGACGACCTCCCGGCGAGCGGCCACGTACCCGCCGGACGCCCCGCCGAGCGCCTTGCCGAACGTGCCGGTGTACACGTCGACCCGGTCCGCCACCCCGCACAGTTCGGGGGTCCCCCGGCCGTGCTCACCGACGAACCCGACCGAGTGCGAGTCGTCGACGATGACGAGTGCGTCGTACCGCTCGGCGAGGTCGCAGATCTCGGCGAGCGGCGCGATCGAGCCGTCCATCGAGAAGACGCCGTCGGTGACCACCGCACGGAAGCGTGCCGACGAGGCGGCGGCGAGCTGCGCCTCCAGGTCGGCGGTGTCGCGGTTGCGGTACCGGAACCGCTGCGCCTTCGAGAGACGGATGCCGTCGATGATCGACGCGTGGTTGAGCTCGTCGGAGATGATCGCGTCCTCCGGACCGAGCAGCACCTCGAACAGCCCGCCGTTCGCGTCGAAGCACGACGAGTACAGGATCGCGGCCTCGGTGCCGAGGAAGCCCGCCACCCGACGTTCGAGGTCGAGGTGCAGGTCCTGCGTGCCGCAGATGAACCGCACGCTCGCCATGCCGTAGCCCCAGCGGTCGAGGGCGTCCTTCGCCGCGTCGACGAGGTCCGTCGAGTCCGCGAGCCCGAGGTAGTTGTTCGCGCAGAAGTTGAGCAGGTCGGTGCCGTCCGCCTCGATCGCGGCCCGCTGGGGGCCGGCGATGCCACGCTCGCGCTTCGTCAGCCCCGCTGCCTCGACACCGGCGAGCTCCGTCGCCAGGTGGTCCTTGATCGCGCCGTACATCAGGTCTCCGTCCAGTCGATGACGACCTTGCCGCCGTCCGCGTCCGCCGCCGCGGCGAACGCCGCCTCCCAGTCGCGCGCCGGGTGGCACGCCGACACGATCGAGCCGATGCGCGCTCTCAGGACCGCACTCGTGGCCAGCATCGAGCTCATCGCCTGCCACGTCTCGAACATCTCACGGCCGTAGATGCCCTTCACCGTGAGCATGTGCGTGACGACCTTGCCCCAGTCCACCGCGATCGGGCCGCTCGGCAGCCCGAGCATCGCGATGCGACCGCCGTGGTTCATGTTCTCGACCATCGCGGGCAGTGCGGTCGGCGCCCCGGACATCTCGAAGCCGACGTCGAAGCCCTCTCGCATGCCGAGCCGCTCCTGCACGGCGCGGACGGCGGCTGCCCCGTCGTCGCGCACGTCCACCCCGAGGTCGGCGCCCATCCCCTCCGCCATGCGCAGCCGCTCCGGGCTGACGTCGGTCCCGACGACGAAGCGCGCCCCGGCGTGACGGGCCACGGCGATCGCCATGAGGCCGATCGGCCCGCAACCGGTGACCAGCACGTCCTCGCCGACCAGGGGGAACGCGAGCGCGGTGTGCACGGCGTTGCCGAGCGGGTCGAAGAGTGCGCCCACCTCGGGTTCGACGGGGCCGTGGTGGACCCAGACGTTCGTGCCGGGCAGCGTCAGGTACTCCGCGAACGCGCCGTCACGCTGCACGCCGAGCCCCTTCGTGCGGATGCACATCTGCCGACGTCCGGCGCGACAGTTCCGGCAGGTGCCGCAGACGACGTGGCCCTCGCCGGACACGAGGTCGCCGACCGCGACGTCCCGCACGGCCGCACCGACCTCGACGACCTCGCCGGAGAACTCGTGGCCGGGAACGAGCGGTGCGGTCACGGCCTCCGCGGCCCAGTCGTCCCACCGCTCGATGTGCAGGTCGGTCCCGCAGATCCCGGTCCGCAGCACGCGGACGAGGACCTCGTCCTCGGTCGGGACCGGCACCGGCCGGTCGGTCATGATCAGTCCCGGACCGGCGTCCGGCTTCCAGAGCGCCCGCATCGGCGTCACCTCGTCACTCCGTCGTGCGTGTGGTGTGGTCGTCGGCGGCTCGTGGCCGCCGCGACCAGCCTGGCACACCGTCCGGACGGACGGGAGGCCCGGTGCCCGTCCGGCGCGTCGCCCACCTGTGTCCGTGGTCGCGGCGACCGCCGTGGCGGGGTCAGACCTCGGTGAACGGCTCGGCGTCGTCGAGCCGCACGCGCAGGGTGGGCGCCGCACGTCGGCGGTTGCCGCCCGGCAGCACCCGCCGGGTCGACGAGCGGCGGATCACCTCGGCCTTGAGCGTCGCCGCGACCTCTCCCCCGTGCGCGTACGGGAACCGCACGATCGCACGGACCGTTCCGGGCACCGGGTCCTCCGGCACCGGTACCGGGCCGAGGACCGCCCCGACCACCGCGTCGCCGAGGGCCTCGACCGCCGCGGTCACCGCCTCGTCCGTGCCGGTGAGCGTCGCCACGCGGACCGCCGGCGGGAAGTGCAGGGCGCGTCGATCGACGAGTTCGTCGTGCGCCGGACCGTCGAGCCGCCAGAGCGCCATCGCGGTGGCGAGCTTCCCGCCGATGCCGACGAGGTACACCTCGGCCCCCGGTGCACCCTTGGCGGCGGCGTTCGTCCAGAAGCGGAGCACGTCCTCCTGCACCCGGAGCCCCTCACGCGCCAGGAGCCGTTCGCCGTCGAGCAGCAGCACGCACGCGTACCCGCCCGGCACGCTGGGCTCCGCGCCACGGGTGGCGACGACCACCGCGGGGCGGGCCGGGACCTCATCGAGCGGACGGGAGCCGTCCGCGACCACGATCCGCGTGCCGGGGAACGCCCGACCGAGCTCGTCGGCGGTCCGTTGCGCCCCCTGCCCGACGGGCTTGAGCTTCCCCCCGCCGCACGTCGGGCACCGGAACCCGACGGCGAGGGCACCGCAGAACCGGCACTGCGGGGTCGCGTTCCGGTGCGGGCTGCCGAGTGGTCCGCCGCACACCCGGCAGTGCGCGCGCTCCCCGCAGTCGGCGCAGACCAGCCCGGTGCCGAAGCCCGGGTTCGCGACCTGCACGAGGACCGGGCCGTGCTGGCTGGCCTCGCGCGCGGCACGCCACGCCGTGCTCGGGATGCGCGCCTGGGCCGCGAAGCCCTCGGCGCTCGCCTGCTGCGCGGTCGGGATCACCTTCGGCGTCGGCACCCGGTACGGGGCGACCTCCTGGAGCCAGTGCAGCTCGACGAGCCGCTGCACGTCGGTCGACCGGGCGTGCGCGAGGAACAGGAGCGCAGCGCCGGACTGGGCGGTCCGGACGAGGGCGACGTCACGCGTGAGCACGTACGGGGCACGGGGCTCGACGAAGGACGCGTCCCCGTCGTCCCACATCGCCACGAGTCCGAGGTCGGTGGCGGGTGCGTACGCCGCCGTCCGGTTGCCGATCGCGACCACCGCGTGGGTCCGCGCCTGCAGCAGTGCCTTCGCCCGCTGCCCGTTCGTCTGCTTGGCGTCGAAGCGGACGACGCGCTCGGGCGGGAGCACGGCGAGGAGCGCACGTTCGAGGTCCGTGACGTCGCGGAAGTCCGGCACCGCGAGCACGGCGGACTGCTCGCGTGCGACGACCTGGGATGCGGCCTGCGCGAGCGTCGCGGCCCATCCGGGCACCCACACCGGGTCGTCGGCGGTCCCGAGGTCGACGGGGTGGGGGACGGCGTCGACCGCAGCCCGTCCGTGGTCGGCGAGCAGTGCCTCCAGGACGCCCTCGCCGTAGCCGGTGACGGGTGCCGGCTCGACCGCCGGGGGCGACCACGAGGTGTCGCGAGCCAGCCAGGCCTTCTCGGCACGGACCTGCCGCGTCGGCACGGCGAGCCGGAGCACGTCTGACGCGACGCCGGCGGCACGGTCGGCGACGGCGCGCGCGAGCGTCCAGATCTCCGGCGCCAGCACGGGCACCGGTGACACGACCTGCTCGACGGGACTGAGCTCGCCCGGCCAGTCTCCCTCGGAGACGACCTCGACGACGTACGCGTCGGACATCCGGGCGCCGGTGCGCAGCGGCACCTTGACGCGGACCCCCGGCACGCAGTCGTCCTCGAGCTCGGCCGGCACCCGGTAGTCGAACAGACGGTCCAACTGCGGGAGCGGCGAGTCGAGGACGACGCGCGCGACGGAGGTCACACGGTGCCTAGACGGCGGCGGTGACGAGCCCTGCTGCGGCGCGGAGCTCCTCGACGCGGTCGAGCTGCTCCCAGGTGAAGCCGGGCAGCTCGCGGCCGAAGTGGCCGTACGCCGCGGTCTGCGCGTACCGGGGCTTGAGCAGGTCGAGGTCGCGGATGATCGCGGCCGGACGCAGGTCGAACACCTCGGTGATCGCCGCCTCGATCGTGGCGTCGTCGACGTGTCCGGTGCCGAACGACTCGACGTACAGGCCGACGGGCTTCGCACGGCCGATGGCGTAGGCCACCTGGACCTCGAGCCGGTCCGCGAGCCCCGCCGCGACGGCGTTCTTCGCGACCCAGCGCAGCGCGTACGCGGCCGAGCGGTCGACCTTCGACGGGTCCTTGCCGCTGAACGCGCCACCGCCGTGCCGGGAGGCTCCGCCGTACGTGTCGACGATCACCTTGCGCCCGGTGAGCCCGGCGTCGCCCTGCGGGCCGCCGATCTCGAACCGGCCGGTCGGGTTCACGATGACGTCGACGTGCGACGAGTCGAGGTCGACCAGGTCGAGCACCGGACGGATCACGTGCTCGGTGATCTGCGCCGTGAGCTCGTCGAGCGTGACCGCGGGCGAGTGCTGCGTGGAGAGCACGACCGTCTCGACGGTCTTCGGCACGACGCCGTCGTAGCCGACCGTGACCTGCGTCTTGCCGTCCGGACGGAGGAAGTCGAGCACACCGGTCTTGCGGACCTCGGCCAGACGCTCTGCCAGGCGGTGCGCGAGCCAGATCGCGACGGGCATGTACTCGGGCGTCTCGTTCGTGGCGAAGCCGAACATGATGCCCTGGTCACCCGCACCCTGGCGGTCGAGCTCGTCGACGCCGGCGCCGGACCGGCTGTCGAGCGACTCGTCCACGCCCTGGGCGATGTCCGGTGACTGCGCGCCGATCGACACCTCGACACCGCAGGTGCGGCCGTCGAAGGACACCTCGGACGAGTTGTAGCCGATGCCCGTGATGACGTCGCGGACGAGCTTCGGGATCTCGACGTAGCCGGAGGTCGTGACCTCGCCCGCGACGTGCACGAGCCCGGTGGTGACCATCGTCTCGACTGCGACCCGCGCGTGCGGGTCGACCGCGAGCAGCGCGTCGAGGATCGTGTCCGAGATCTGGTCGCAGATCTTGTCGGGGTGCCCCTCCGTCACCGACTCGGACGTGAAGAGGCGCAGGTTGGTGCCGCTCACCGGGGTCAGTCGGTGGGCTGCTGCTGCTTGGTGACGGTCAGCTTGTCCTCGTTGATCTCGTGCAGAGCGACGGACAGCGGCTTGTCGTCGATCGTCGAGTCGACGAGCGGGCCGACGTTGTCGAAGAGCGACCCCTCGTGCAGGTCGGCGTAGTAGTCGTTGATCTGACGCGCGCGCTTCGAGGCGAAGATGACGAGCGCGTACTTCGACTCCACCTTGGCGAGCAGGTCGTCGATGGGCGGGTCGATGATGCCCTGGGGGTTGGCCATGGTGTCTCCTGTCGGCTGCGGGTGCGTGGGGCGCGGGTCCGACCGGATCGGACCGCCAGACCGTGGTCGGGCTGCGCGGGCGCGACGCCGAGGAGGCGCGCGCGGGTGCGCCGTGTCAGGGCGCAGAGAACAAGTCTACGACCTCGCGTGCCGCGGTGCCGACATCCGAGTTCACGATCCGCACGTCGAACTCGTCCTGCGCGGCCAGCTCGACCTTCGCGGTCTCGAGGCGGCGCGTCTGTTCCTCGGCGGACTCGGTGCCGCGACCGATGAGCCGGCGGACCAGTTCCTCCCACGTCGGCGGCAGCAGGAACACGAGCACGGCCTCGGGCATGGCGTCCCGCACCTGCCGGGCGCCCTGCAGGTCGATCTCGAGCATCACCTTGTCGCCGGCGTCGAGCGCGCGGTCGATCGGCGGACGCGGCGTGCCGTACCGGTAGGAGTTGTGCACGACCGCCCACTCGAGCAGCTCGCGGTCGCGGATCATCCGGTCGAACTCGGCGTCGTCGACGAAGTAGTAGTGCACGCCGTCGACCTCGCCCGGACGGGGCTTCCGGGTCGTCGCCGAGACGCTGAGGTTCACGTCGGGGAAGTGCTCGCGGATGTGCGCGCTCACGGTGCCCTTGCCGACCGCGGTCGGTCCGGCGAGCACGACGAGCTTCGACGCGCCGCGCTTCCGGCCGCGCGCGGCGAGCCAGTCCGCCAGGGCGGTGCGCTGGCGGGTACCGAGACCACCGAGCCGCTTGGACGGCGCGATGCGGAGCTCCCCCATCACGGCCTCGGCACGCGCCGGGCCGATGCCGGACATGCTCGTGAGCAGGTCCCGCACGCGCAGGGACTTCTCGGCGGGCAGGTCCTCGTCGGACCAGGCGGCACGGGCGACCTCGAGGGCGCTGCGCTCCCCCGACGCGACCTGCGCCTTGACCGCTGCACGGGCGCGCCGTGCGGCGACGGCGGCGCGGGCAGCCGCGACCCGGTCGACCTCCGGCGGGTTGCGGTGCGCGGGCAGGTCGCTGCGGTCGGACGTCTGGTCGGCGGGCGCCTGGTCGGCGGGCGTCTGATCCGTCACGCGGCTGCCCCCAGTGCAGCGTGGACGCGGTCGACGCGGTCCTGCACGAGGGCCGCGACACCGTCCGGGCCGTCCGCCAGCAGCCCGCGGGACTCGTTCACCAGGACCTGCTCGGCGCGCGCACCGTACCGGGCGCGCAGGTCCTCGATCCGCGCACCCTGGGCGCCGAAGCCCGGGGCGAGCACCGGCGCGTTGCCGATGGTCTCCGCGTCGATGCCGAAGTCGTCGAGGTCGAGGGTGGCGCCGAGCACGAGCCCGACGTCCCCGAGCGGCTGCTCGCCGCCGGTCCGGTTGTCGTCTGCCACATCAAGGACGATACCGGCAGCGACGGATCGTCCGGCACGCGGCCCCTCGGCGAGCACGGCGGTCTGCAGCACGCGCGCCTCCGGGTTGCTCGTCGCGGCGAGCACGAACACGCCCGCGTCGTTCCGCCGCGCCACCTCGACGGTGCCGGCGAGCGAGCCGTACCCGAGGTACGGCGACACCGTCATCGCGTCGGCCCGGAACGGGCCGTCACGGTCGAGCCACGCGAGCGCGTAGTCGTCACCGGTCGACCCGATGTCGCCCCGCTTCACGTCGGCGACGACCAGGAGGCCCGCATCGCGCGCGCGACGGAGGGTCGCGTCGAGCGCGCGGTACCCGTATACCCCGGCCGCCTCGAAGAAGGCGATCTGCGGCTTCACGATCGCCGCGCGGCCGGCGGCCGCGTCGACCAGGGTCGCGCCGAAGGCGGTGAGGCCCTGCTCGTCGCGGCCGAGCCCCCACGCCGCCAGGGTGGCGGCGTGGGGGTCGATGCCGACGCACAGTGGGGAACGCTGCCCCACGGCGGCGGCGAGCCGGACACCGAAGGAGGCCGCGCCTCCCGTCCGTCCGTCGCTCACCAGGTCGCGCGCTCGAGCGCGTAGTCCTGCAGGCTGCGGGCGCTGAGCGGGGTGCCGATCGTCTCGATCGCCGCGACCGCCGCGCCGAGCTGCGCGATCGTCGTGAAGAGCGGCTTGTCCGCGGCGACCGTGGCCGCACGGATCTCGTAGCCGTCCGCACGACCCGCGGCGCCGGAGGGCGTGTTGATGACGATGTCGACCGCGTCGCGAGCCAGCAGGTCGACGACGCTCTCGCCGCCCTCGCTGTACTTGCCCACCAGGGTGACCTCGATGCCGTTGCGGCGCAGGACCTCGGCGGTCCCCTCGGTCGCGGTGATCGTGAACCCGAGCTGCTGCAGGCGGTGCACGGGCAGGACGACCTGGCGCTTGTCCGTGTCCGCGACGCTCACGAAGACCGTGCCGCTCGTCGGCAGACCGCCGTACGCGGCGTCCTGCGACTTCAGGAACGCCCGCGGGAAGTCGCGGTCGATGCCCATGACCTCGCCGGTCGACCGCATCTCGGGGCTGAGCACCGAGTCGACGACCTGGCCGTCGTGGGTGCGGAAGCGACGGAAGGGCAGCACGGCCTCCTTCACGGCGACGGGTGCCTGCGGCGGGACCGAGGAACCGTCGCGCTCCGGCAGCATGCCCTCGGCGACGAGCGCGTCGATCGACGTGCCGGTCATCACCCGGCTGGCCGCCTTGGCGAGCGGGATGCCGAGCGCCTTGGACACGAACGGGACCGTGCGGCTGGCGCGCGGGTTCGCCTCGAGGACGTAGAGCACGCCCGCGCCGATCGCGAACTGCACGTTGAGCAGGCCCTGTACGCCGATGCCGCGGGCGATCTTCTCCGTCGCCTCGACCACGCCGCGGATCTCCGCCTTGCCGAGGCCGACCGGCGGCAGGGTGCAGGCCGAGTCGCCGGAGTGGATGCCGGCCTCCTCGATGTGCTCCATGATGCCGCCGACGTACAGCCGCTCGCCGTCGAAGAGCGCGTCGACGTCGATCTCCACCGCGTCGTCGAGGAACCGGTCGACCAGCAGCGGCAGGTCCGGACCGATGATCGCCTGGTCGGCCATGCGGTCGAAGTAGTCCGCGAGGGCGGCCGGGTCGTAGACGATCTCCATGCCGCGTCCGCCGAGCACGAAGGACGGGCGGACGAGGACCGGGTACCCGATCTCCTCGGCCACCGCGGTCGCGCTGGCGAGGTCGTGGGCGGTGCCGTTCCGCGGTGCGAGCAGGCCGGCCTGCTCGAGGATCGCGGCGAACTGGCCGCGCTCCTCGGCGGAGTCGATCGCGCTCGGGGTCGTGCCGAGGATCGGGATGCCGGCCGCCTCGAGCGGCTTCGCGAGCCCGAGGGCGGTCTGACCACCGAGCTGCACGACGACGCCGACGAGCTCGCCGGACGCCGCCTCGGCCTCGATGACCTCGAGGACGTCCTCGGTGGTGAGCGGCTCGAAGTACAGCCGGTCCGAGGTGTCGTAGTCGGTGGAGACCGTCTCCGGGTTGCAGTTGATCATGATCGTCTCGTAGCCGGCGTCCGACAGCGCGAACGAGGCGTGCACGCACGAGTAGTCGAACTCGACGCCCTGCCCGATGCGGTTCGGGCCGGAGCCGAGGATGACGACCTTCTTGCGGTCGCTCGCGGCGACCTCGGTCTCGGCGTCGTACGACGAGTAGTGGTACGGCGTGAGGGCCGGGAACTCGCCGGCGCAGGTGTCCACCGTCTTGAAGACCGGGCGGATGCCCTGCTCGTGGCGGGCGTCGCGCGCCTCCTGCTCGGAGATCCCTCGCAGCGCGGCGATCTGGGCGTCGCTGAAGCCGTGCTCCTTCGCCCAGCGCAGGGTGTCCGCGTCGAGCGCCTCCGCAGCACGGACCTCGGCCGCGACCTCGTTGATGAGGACGATCTGGTCGATGAACCACGGGTCGATCTTCGTGGCCTCGAAGACCTCGTCCGCGGTGGCACCGGCGACGAGGGCCTGCTGCACGGTCACGATGCGGCCGTCGGTCGGCACCTGGGCCTTTGACAGCAGGGCGTCCTTGTCGAGCTCGGCCGCCGGGGTGTCCCAGTGGAAGCTCGAACCGCGCTTCTCGAGGCTCCGCAGGGACTTCTGCAGCGCGGTGGCGTAGTTCCGGCCGATGGCCATCGCCTCGCCGACGCTCTTCATGGTGGTGGTGAGCGTGGCGTCGGCCGCCGGGAACTTCTCGAACGCGAACCGCGGGGTCTTCACGACGACGTAGTCGAGCGTCGGCTCGAAGCTCGCCGGCGTGACCCGGGTGATGTCGTTCTCGATCTCGTCGAGGCGGTACCCGATGGCGAGCTTCGCGGCGATCTTCGCGATCGGGAAGCCGGTCGCCTTCGACGCGAGCGCGGACGAGCGGGAGACACGCGGGTTCATCTCGATGACGATCAGGCGCCCGTTCGACGGGTCGACGGCGAACTGGATGTTGCAGCCGCCGGTGTCGACACCGACGCGACGGATGATGTCGATGCCGATGTTCCGCATGTTCTGGTACTCGCGGTCGGTCAGCGTCAGCGCCGGGGCGACGGTGATCGAGTCGCCCGTGTGCACGCCGACGGGGTCGACGTTCTCGATCGAGCAGATCACGACCGTGTTGTCGAAGTTGTCCCGCATGAGCTCGAGCTCGTACTCCTTCCAACCGAGGATCGACTCCTCGAGGAGCACCTCGGTGGTCGGGCTCGACTGCAGGCCGTCGCCCACGAAGCGGACGAGCTCCTCCTCGTTGTACGCGAAGCCGGAGCCGAGACCACCCATCGTGAAGGACGGTCGGACGACGAGCGGGTAGCCGAGGTCCTGCGCGAACTCCTTCGCCTCGTCCAGGGTGTGGGCGATGTGGCTGCGGGCCACGTCGGCACCGGACTCGAGCACGAGCTCCTTGAAGAGCTGGCGGTCCTCGCCGCGCTGGATGGCGTCGACCTTGGCACCGATGAGCTCGACGCCGTACTTGTCGAGGATGCCCTCGGCGTCGAGCTTGATCGCCGCGTTGAGCGCCGTCTGGCCACCGAGGGTCGGGAGCACGGCGTCCGGGCGCTCGATCCTGATGATCTCCTCGAGCGAGGCGCTCGTGATCGGCTCGATGTAGGTCGCGTCGGCGAAGTCGGGGTCGGTCATGATCGTCGCCGGGTTCGGGTTGACGAGGATGACGCGGACGCCCTCGGCGCGGAGGACACGGCACGCCTGGGTGCCGGAGTAGTCGAACTCGGCGGCCTGACCGATGACGATCGGGCCCGAGCCGATGACGAGGACGGAGTTGATGTCTGCGCGCTTCGGCATCAGTTGCTGCTTTCGTTCTGCGCGGCCGACGCGCCGGCGTCGGTCGTCGGGTCGGCTGCGGGGGTCGTGGCGGTGGCGGTCGCCGCGTCGAGCGGCTTCCCCTCGCGTCGCGCACGGACCAGGTCCGCGAACCGGTCGAACAGGTACATGGAGTCGTGCGGACCGGCCGCCGCCTCGGGGTGGTACTGCACGCTGAACGCGGGCACGTCGAGCGCGCGGAGGCCCTCGACGACCTGGTCGTTCAGGGAGTAGTGCGAGACCTCGACCCGGCCGAACCCGGCCGGCGACTCGAGCACCTCGCCCAGGGGCGCGTCGACCGCGAAGCCGTGGTTCTGGCTCGTGATCTCGACCTTCCCCGTGGCGGTGTCGAGCACCGGCTGGTTGATGCCGCGGTGGCCGAAGGGCAGCTTGTACGTGCCGAAGCCGAGCGCGCGGCCGAGGAGCTGGTTGCCGAAGCAGATGCCGAAGAACGGGCGGCCGGTCTTCAGGGACTCCTGGAGCAGTTCGACCTGCGCGTCGCTCGCGGCCGGGTCACCGGGGCCGTTCGAGTAGAAGAGCGCGTCGGGGTCGAGCTCCTGCAGCGCGTCCGCCGTGATGTCCTGCGGCACGACGTGCACCTCGAACCCGCGCTCGGCGAGGTACCGGGTGGTGGACGCCTTGACGCCGAGGTCGAGCACGGCGAGCCGGCCGATCTGCTCGCCGACGGCAGGGACCACGTACGTCTCCGGCGTGGACACGATCGACGAGAAGCTCGCGCCGGCCATGGCGGCCTGCTCGCGCACGGCGCGCAGCTGTTCGTCCGCGGACAGGTCCGCGTCCGCCCCGCTGAAGACGCCGCCCTTCATGGCGCCCGCGTCGCGGATCCGGCGGGTGAGCGCGCGCGTGTCGATGCCGGAGATGCCGACGATGCCGTCGCGCACCAGGTGGTCGTCGAGGGTCGCGTTCGCGCGGTGGTTCGACACGACGCGGCTGGGGTCACGGACCACGTAGCCGGCGACCCAGATGCGACGGGACTCGGGGTCCTCGTCGTTGACGCCGGTGTTGCCGATGTGCGGCGCGGTCTGCACCACGATCTGCCCGGCGTAGGACGGGTCGGTCAGCGTCTCCTGGTAGCCGGTCATACCGGTGGCGAAGACGACCTCTCCCAGGGATCGGCCTCGGGAGCCGTAGGCCCGTCCGTCGTAGCGGGTGCCGTCCTCGAGGACCAGTACGGCCCGTTCGCGTGTCATCAGTTCGTCCCTTCGCCCGCGGTGTGCGGGTGTTCGTGCGTCGTCGTCAGTCCCTGCAGGGCGGCGAGTGCTGCTGCGTCGCCCTCCGGGAACCGGAAGTAGGTGTCGAGGTCCGTCGCTCCTGCGGCGCCGGTCGCCGTCCATCGCAGACGGACCAGTCCCCCGGGTTCGACCACCCGGTCGATGGCCGAGGTCGCCCGGTCGGCGCCACGGACGTCGGTCGCGGCGATCCACCGGTCGGCGGTGCCGGCGTGGTGCAGGACCACCCCGGTGTCGTGCACGGTCACCCCTCCGCGGCCCCGGAACCCGAGCCCGCCCGCCGTGATGCGTTCGAGGGGCTGGTCGGCGCGGGTCGTCGCAACGGTGAAGCCGTCCCAGGACCCGGCCGCCGGTCCGAGCCCGGTCGGCACCGGGACGGGAGGCACCGCTGCGGTCTGCGCGCGGGTCCGGGTCCGCCAGGTGCGCGCCATGGCGACGAACAGCGCGGCCACCAGGAGCAGGATCACCGCTCCGGTCAGCCAGCGCAGCGCGTCGCCGCTCACCGTGTCACCGCCGGGCTCACGCGGACGCCGCCTTCGTCGACCGCGCCGACGGCGTCGCGAGTGCGGCCGCGGCGACCGTCTCGGCGTCGACGAGCACGCCGTCGAGCAGCGTCGGGTACCCGTGGTGGAAGGTCGCGACGACCCGGCCGGGCAGCCGCATGCCGAGGTACGGCGAGTTCTGCGACTGGCCGTGCAGGTCGTCGACCGAGAACTCCCGCACCGCCGCGGGGTCGTACAGCGTCAGCTCGGCGGGGGCACCCTCGGCGATGCGCTGACCGTGCCCCTCGACCTGGCCGATGCGGGCGGGTGCCTCGGACAGCACCCGCGCGACGTCCGCCCAGCCGAGCCGGCCGTCCTCGACCACTGCGGCGTGCACGACGCTCAGCGCCGACTCGAGCCCGACCATGCCGTTCGCTGCGGCCGGCCACTCGCAACACTTCGCCTCCGCGGTGTGCGGGGCGTGGTCGGTCGCGACGATGTCGATCGTGCGGTCGGCCAGTGCGGCGCGCAGGGCGTCGACGTCCTCGCGGGAGCGCAGCGGCGGGTTCACCTTGTACCGGGCGTCGTACCCGGGTGCGCCGTCGACCCCGGCGATGAGGTCCTCGGTGAGCACGAGGTGGTGCGGCGTGACCTCGGCGGTGACCTCGATCCCGCGGGATTTCGCCCAGCGGATCACCTCGACGCTGCCGGCGGTCGACACGTGGCAGACGTGCAGGCGTGCGCCCACGTGGTCGGCGAGCAGCACGTCGCGGGCGATGATCGCCTCCTCGGCCACGGCCGGCCAGCCGGCGAGCCCGAGCTCCGACGACAGCCGGCCCTCGTTCATCTGCGCGCCGATGGTCAGCCGCGGCTCCTGCGCGTGCTGCGCGAGGACGCCGCCGAAGCCCTTGATGTACTCGAGCGCCCGACGCATGAGCAGCGGGTCGGCGACGCACGAGCCGTCGTCCGAGAAGACGCGGACCTTCGCCCGGCTCGTCGCCATCGCACCGATCTCGGACAGGTGCGTGCCCTGCAGCCCCTGCGACACGGCGCCGATCGGGCGGACCGTGACGTAGCCGGCGTCGTCCCCGAGCGCCTGGACCTGCTCGACCACGCCCGCGGTGTCCGCGACCGGCGAGGAGTTCGCCATCGCGTTGACGGCGGTGAAGCCGCCGGCCGCCGCGGCACGGGATCCGGTGAGGACGGTCTCGGACTCCTCGGAGCCGGGCTCGCGCAGGTGCGTGTGGAGGTCCACGAGACCGGGCAGGGCGATCAGGCCGTCCGCGTCCACGACCGAGGCACCGGCCGCGTCGAGACCGGACCCGACCGCGGTGATGCGTCGTCCCTCCAGGCGGATGTCGGCACGCGAGCCGTCGACCAGCTGCGCGCCGCGGATCAGGTGGGCGGTCATGCGACGTGCTCCTTCGCTTCGTGCTCGCCGGTGAGGGCGAGGTACAGGACGGCCATGCGGACGGACACGCCGTTGGCGACCTGCTCGACGACCGTCGAGCGCGGGTCGTCGGCGGCCACGCCGGCGATCTCGAGGCCGCGGTTCATCGGCCCCGGGTGCATGATCAGCGTGCGCTCGGACAGGCTGGCCGCCCGGGCGGCGGTGAGGCCGAAGTGGCGGGTGTACTCGCGGGGGTTCGGGAAGAAGGCGTCGTTCATCCGCTCCTGCTGGATCCGGAGCAGCATCACGACGTCCGGGTCCTCGGCGAGGGCGGCGTCGAGGTCGTGGTGCACGGCGGCACCGAACGGCCGGTCGACCGCGGGCAGCAGGGTCGGCGGCGCGGCGAACGTGACCTCCGCGCCGAGCGTGCGGAGCAGCCAGGCGTTGCTCCGGGCGACCCTGCTGTGCAGGACGTCGCCGACGATCGTCACGCGGACGCCGTCGAGCCCCTGCCCGCGGCTCGCGGTGCCGTGGAGACGACGGCGCATCGTGAAGGCGTCGAGCAGGGCCTGCGTCGGGTGCTCGTGCGTCCCGTCGCCGGCGTTGACGACCGGGACGTCGATCCAGTCGGCCTCGGCGAGGACCCGCGGGGCGCCCGACGCCTGGTGCCGCATGACGATGCCGTCGATGCCCATCGCGCCGAGGGTCTGCACGGTGTCCTTCAGCGACTCGCCCTTCGAGACGCTGGAGCCCTTCGCCGCGAAGTTGATGACGTCGGCGGACAGGCGCTTGGCGGCGGCCTCGAAGGAGATGCGCGTGCGGGTGGAGTCCTCGAAGAACAGGTTCACGACGGTCTTGCCGCGGAGGGCCGGGAGCTTCCGGACCTCGCGCGTGTTGACCTCGGCCATCTCCTCGGCGATGTCGAGGATGCGGACGGCCTGCTCGCGGGACAGGTCGGCGGTGGAGAGGAGGTGCTTCACGAGGCGGCCTCCTGCCGCGCGTCCGGCTGTTCGATGACGACCTCGTCGGTGCCGTCGGTCTCGGTCAGCCGCAGCGTGACCCGCTCGTCGGACGCGGTCGGCAGGTTCTTGCCGACGTGGTCCGCGCGGATCGGCAGTTCCCGGTGCCCCCGGTCGACGAGCACCGCGAGGCGGACCGCGCGCGGTCGTCCGATCCCCTGCAGGGCGTCGAGCGCGGCGCGGACCGTGCGGCCGGAGAACAGCACGTCGTCCACGAGCACGACGACCTTGCCGTCGATGCCGCCGGCCGGGATCGTCGTCCGGTGCGGGGCGCGGCCGATGCCGTGACCGAGGTCGTCCCGGTGCATGGTGACGTCGAGCGTGCCGGTGCGGGTGGGACCCGGCGTCCACTCGGGCTCGATGTCGGCCAGGATGCGGTCGAGCCGCTCGGCCAGGACGGCACCCCGTGTCGGGATGCCCAGGAGCACGAGCTCCGAGGCGCCGTGGTTGGCCTCGAGGATCTCGTGCGCGATGCGTGTCAGAGCACGCGTGATGTCGGGGTGTTGCAGGACCGTTCTGGTGCCCACGCCGACCTCCTTCCCCGCCTCACCGGACGGACTTAAAGGACGCTGACGTGGACAACCCTACTCGGACTCCTCGTCCCCCGCGACAGTCCGACCGGACGGCGCGGCGCCCTGCTCGGCAGTCCGACCGGACGGTGCGGAGCCCTGCTCGGCAGTGCGACCGGACGGTGCACGGCCGCCGGCGACGGCGCCGAGCACGCCGTTCACGAAGCCGGCCGAGTCGTCCGTCGAGAGCGACTGCGCGAGCTCGACGGCCTCGGCGATGGCGACCGCGTCCGGGACCTCCGGGTTGTACCGGAGTTCCCAGACACCCATCCGCAGGATGCAGCGGTCGAGCACGGGCATGCGGGCGATGGACCAGCCCTGCGCGTGCTCGACGATCACCTTGTCGATCGCCGAGCGGTCGTCGTCGACGCCGGTGACGATCTGACGGGCGTAGTCCCAGCTCGACGCCCGCTCGGGCTGGTCGAGGTGCCGCACCGTCTCGGTGGCCAGGACGTCCGCGATCGGGAGCTCACGCACCTCGGCGACGTACAGCATGTCGAGGGCGCGCTTGCGGGCCTTCGAACGAGCACTCATGGAGCGAGCGCCTAGTTGTTGACGCGGCCGAGGAAGCTGCCGTCGCGCGTGTCGATCTTCACGGTGGTGCCGTTCTCCAGGTAGAGCGGGACCTGGATGCGGTGGCCGGTCGCGATGATGGTCGCGTCCTTCGTGCCGCCCGAGGAACGGTCGCCCTGCAGGCCCGGCTCGGTCTCGACCTCGGTGACGATCGACGTCGGGAGCTCGATGTAGAGCGGGTTGCCCTCGTTCATCGCGATGGTGACCATGGCGGACTCGAGCAGGTAGTTCTTGGCGTCGCCGACGACGGTCTCCGACACGGGGACCTGGTCGTAGGTGTCGGTGTCCATGAAGACGTACGACTCGCCGTCCTGGTACAGGTACTGGTAGTCGCGGCGGTCCACGGTCGCGGTGTCGATCTTCGCGCCGGCGTTGAACGTGCGGTCGACGACCTTGCCCGAGACGACGTTCTTGAGCTTGGTGCGGACGAAGGCGCCGCCCTTGCCCGGCTTGACGTGCTGGAACTCGACGACCGACCAGAGCTGCCCGTCGATGATGAGAACGGCGCCGTTCTTGATGTCAGTGGTACTCGCCATGGGTCTTCCGTTCGATGGTGTTGTGAAGGTCTCCCGGACGTTCGTCCGGTCCCGGCGACGACGGAGAGTGCCCGCGCCGACGCCCCGACGAGTGTAGCGGACGAGGACCGCCGGGCCGGTGGTCGCCGCCGTGGGCGACCGCCGCTCGGTCGCGGCTCACCGCCTCCGCCGCGCCCGCCACGCGTCGATCGCCGCCCAGACCAGCAGCACCACGGCGGTACCGCCCAGGATCCCCCCGGCCTCCCCGGTGGAGAGCACCGCCGTCGGCCTCGCCGGCGACGCGAGGTACACGATCGCCAGCACGCCGGCACCGGCGCCGAGCAGCACGAGCAGCACGCGCCGCACCAGGCCGGAGACCACCTCACGGTCGCGGCGGTCCGAGAACAGCCGGATGTTCACCGCGAGCCTGCCCGTCTCGAGCGCCTCGGTGATGCGGTCGACCCGTCGGGGCAGCTTCCGTGCGGCCGACACCACCCCGAAGAGCTCGCGGACGGCGAGGTCGCGCACGGCCCGCGGCCGCAGCTGGTCGCGGATCTGCTGCCGCGCGAGATCGCGCGACTCCTCGAGCAGGTCGAACGACGGCGCGAGGCTGCGGAGGGTCCCCTCGAAGATCGCGAGCGCTCGGGCGGCGGCGACGAAGTCCGGTGGTGGCTTGAGCCGGTAGCGCCCGAACACGGCGACGGCGTCGTCGACGGTCTCGACGCCGATCCGGGCACCTGGGCCGAGCTCGTCCGCGACGAACGCCGCGATGTCCCGGCGGAAGTCGGGTTCGTCCTCGGCGTCGCGTACCGGTGCCATCCGCATCACCGCGTCGGCGATCCGCTCCGTGTCGTCCTGGATGTAGCCGGCGAGCAGGTCCTGCACGGTGCTCCGCAGGCCCGGGTCGAGTCGGCCGACGGACCCGAAGTCGATGAGGGCCGGACGCCCGTCCGGCAGCAGCACGACGTTCCCCGGGTGCAGGTCGGCGTGGTAGATCCCGTCGAAGACGATCTGCCGGAGGAAGGCGTCGAGCACGGCGCGCATCGGCGTGTCGAGGTCCTGGCCGCTCCCCGCGGCACGCAACGCGCTGAGCGTCTCGCCGTCGAGGAACTCCATCACCATCACCCGACGGCCGGAGAGGTCCCGGTACGGCTCCGGGTAGGCGACCGCGTCCGGCCGGGCGCTCCTGGCCTGCGCGGCACGCAGCGCGGTCAGGTTCCGCATCTCCGAGGTGAAGTCCACCTGCCGCACCAGGTCGTCGGCGTACTGCTGTGCGACGTCGGCGACCCCGACCTGGCGGGCCTCGGTGCTCGTGCGCGCGAGGAACCGGACCACCCGCAGCGCGATGTCGACGTCGCGACGGACCGCGGTGTCGATGCCGGGGCGCTGGACCTTGACGGCGACGACCGTTCCGTCGAGCAGGGTCGCGCGGTGCACCTGCGCGATCGAGGCCGCGGCGACCGGTTCGGCGTCGAAGGACGCGAACACCTCGTCGACGGATGCGCCCAGCTCCTCCTCGAGGAGCGCCGCGACCTCTGCGGCGTCGGCGGGACGGACGCTCCGCTGCAGGTGTGCGAGGCCCTCGGTCCACTCGTCGGGCAGCAGGTCGTCGCGGGTCGACAGCAGCTGTCCCATCTTCACGAACCCACCGCCCGCCTCCTCGAGGGCGCGACGCAGGTGCTCGGCCTGCCGTCGCCGCAGGTCCGACGTCTCCGGCTCACGCGTGAAGTCGAGCCGTCGGAAGGGCAGGAGCTCGTGGCGGCGGGCGATCGACAGCAGCTCGGCGAAGCGTCGGGCACGGGAACGCAGGCTGCCGACGGCGACGTCCTGCTGGCCGAGGTCGCTCAGGCGGGGCGGGGTGGGCACCGGACCAGTCTGCTCCCCGGCCCTGCGGGCCTGCCCCGCTCCTGCACAGCCGGGAGGCGCGACGCACCGTCCACAGGTCGGCGCACCACCCACGTACGGTCGGGTCCACTGCACGACCCTCGTCACATGGACACTGCACGCATGACCGCGGCGATCGCTGCGACGGCGTCGATCGCCGCTGCGGTCGTCAGCTGGTTCGGCGCCTTCCAGGCACGACGCACCGCGGACCGTGACCATGCCTGGTCGCGCTTGGTCTGGGCGCTCGCTCGGCGACGGGACAGCCCGGAGTACGACATCTCGAAACGTGTGCTCGTGGCGCTCGAAGACGTAGCGTGGTGGTCCGAACCGGACCGGCGGCTGGCCACGCAGGCGCTGCGTCGCATCGTCGCGGCCGAAGCTCAGCCCGATGACACCATGACGACCACCGACGGAAGGACCGGATCAGATGCCGCTCCGGAGACCACTCCCTGACGCACCGGATCTCGACGTCGACGGGCGGGAGCAGTACTACGCGTGGGTGAACGGAGCAACGGTCGACGAGTTCCGGGAGTGGAAGCGTACCGATGTCCTCACCGTCTCGCTCCGCGTGAAGTGGTGGTGGCGTCGAACGTGCCGCAAGCTCCGCTGACCGTGGCATACGGACCGGCTAGACGCCGACCTCCTGGTAGGCGGTGAAGAGCAGGTGGTCCTCCGGGCCCTCGAGGGTGACGGGCTTGCCGACCCCGTCGAGGATGATGAACCGGAGCATGCCCGCACGCGCCTTCTTGTCACGACGCATGGTGGCGAGCAGGCCCTCCCACCGTCCGAGTCCGTAGCTCGTCGGCAGCTCCAGCGACTCGAGGATCGACCGGTGCCGGTCGACGGTCGCGTCGTCCAGGTGTCCCGTCAGCCGCGCGAGTTCGGCGGCGAACACCATGCCGACCGACACCGCCGCGCCGTGCCGCCACTGGTAGCGCTCGGCGTGCTCGATCGCGTGCCCGAGGGTGTGCCCGTAGTTCAGCACCTCCCGGCGCCCCTGCTCGGTGAAGTCCTCGGAGACGACCTCGGCCTTGAGCGCGATCGCGAGCTCGACGACGCGGCGGAACTCCGGCGTCGTCGGGTCGGTGACGCGGTCGACGTCGGCCTCGATCACGTCCAGGATCTCGGGCACCGCGATGAAGCCCGCCTTGACGATCTCGGCGAACCCGGTGAGCACGTCGTTGCGTGGCAGCGTCCGGACGAGGTCGAGATCGGCGACCACCGCGCGCGGGTGGTGGAAGGCCCCGACCAGGTTCTTGCCCTCGTTGGTGTTGATGCCGGTCTTCCCGCCGACGCTCGCGTCGACCAGTCCGAGCACGCTCGTCGGCATCGCCAGGAACGGCACGCCCCGGAGCCAGGTCGCCGCGACGAACCCGGCGAGGTCGGTGACGGCTCCCCCGCCGAGGCCGATGACGGCGTCGGTGCGGGTGAAGTCCGCCTGGCCCATGACCTGCCAGCAGAACGCGGCGACCTCGATGCGCTTGGCAGCCTCGGCATCGGGGACCTCGGCGATCAGGGCGTCGAGCCCGGCGTCGACGAGGACGGTGCGGAGCTCGTTCGCCCGGGCACCGAGGGTCGGCGCGTGCACGATGAGCACCTTCGCCACCCGCTGGCCGAGCAGCGACGGGACCGAGCCGAACAGGTCGTTGCCGACCACGACGAGGGAGCCGCCCTCGCCGCCGACCCGGATCTCGGTGGTGCCCTCGGGCAGGTTCGACGCGGTCACGGTGTCCCTCCGGTGGTGTGCTCCTGGTCGGAGCCGCTGTGCTCCTGGTCGGAGCCGGTGCGCCCCTCGTCGGAGCCGGTCTGCTGCTCGGTCACCCACGCGACGACGTCGCGGACGACGTGCGACATCGGGCGTCGCGAGGTGTCGAACGTCGCGTGCGCGAGCTCGGCGTAGGTCGCTGCCCGCTCGTCGGCGATGGTCTGCCACGCATCGATCCCGCCCTGCGCCAGGAGCGGTCGGTCGCTCCCGGCGATCCGCGCCGCGACGGCCTCGGGTGACACCGTGAGCAGCACGATGCGCGAACCTCGCAGGGCCGCCCGCGTGTCCGGGTGCGTCACGGCGCCTCCGCCGACCGAGACGACGCCGCCGGTCGCGACGGCCGCACGGACCGCCTCGGCCTCGAGCTCGCGGAACGCCGGTTCACCACGGTCGGCGAAGATGCCCGGGATCGGTCCGTGTGCTCGTGCGATGACCCGGTCGGTGTCGGTGAACGGCACACCGAGCGCCTTGGCGACGCGCTTGCCGACGCTCGACTTGCCGGCACCCATCGGTCCGATCACGACGACCGGCACGTCGGTTCCCGGGACTGCCCCGGTGGTCGACGCGTCGGCGCCGGTCACCGGACCGACGTGGACTCGGCCGCGTGCGACCCGGCCGCCTGGGACGCTGCGCCGTCGGTCCGGCGGGAACGCAGGGTCTCCGGCAGTGCCGCGAGGTAGGCGTCGAGGTTGCGCTTCGTCTCGGTCAGGCTGTCGCCGCCGAACTTCTCCAGCACGGCATCGGCCAGCACGAGCGCGACCATCGCCTCGGCCACGACACCGGAGGCCGGCACCGCGCAGACGTCGCTGCGCTGGTGGTGGGCGGCGGCGTCCTCGCCGGTGGCGACGTCGATGGTGTGCAAGGCGTGCGGGACGGTCGCGATCGGCTTCATGCCCGCACGGACGCGGAGGACGGTCCCGGTGGACATGCCGCCCTCGGTCCCGCCGGCGCGGTCGCTCGTCCGGACGATCTCGCCGTCCTCGCGGTACAGCTCGTCGTGCGCCTCGGACCCGCGGCGTGCTGCGGTGGCGAACCCGTCGCCGACCTCGACGCCCTTGATCGCCTGGATGCCCATGATCGCCGCGGCGAGTCGGGCGTCGAGTCGACGGTCCCAGTGCACGTGCGAGCCGAGCCCGGGCGGGACACCGTAGAACAGCACCTCGACGACCCCACCGAGGGTGTCCCCGTCCTTCTTCGCCGCCTCGACCTCGGTGACCATCCGTGCGGAGGTCTCCGGGTCCGCGCAGCGGAGCTGGTCCTCGTCCAGGCGGTCGACGTCGTCGGGCAGGGGCAGCGGCGTGCCGTCGGGCACGCGGACGGTGCCGACCTGCAGGGTGTGGGCGACCGAGCGGATGCCCAGCTCGGCCAGGAAGGACTTGGCGACCGCACCGAGTGCGACCCGCGCCGCGGTCTCGCGGGCGGACGCACGCTCGAGGATCGGTCGTGCCTCGTCGAAGCCGTACTTCTGCATGCCGACCAGGTCGGCGTGGCCGGGGCGCGGCCGGGTCAGGGGGGCGCTGCGGCCGCGGGACATCTCGGTCGACTCGACGGGCTCGGGGTTCATCACCTCGACCCACTTGGGCCACTCGGTGTTGCCGATGCGGATCGCGATGGGGCTGCCGAGCGAGGAGCCGTGGCGCACGCCACCGGAGACGTGGAGCTCGTCCTGCTCGAACTTCATCCGCGACCCGCGTCCGAAGCCGAGCTTCCGTCGCGCGAGGTCGGTGCGGATGGACTCGAACGACACCGGGACGCCCGCGGGCAGGCCCTCGAGCATCGCGATGAGTTCGGGTCCGTGGGACTCACCAGCGGTCAACCAACGAAGCATGTCGACCATCCTCCCACAGGGTCCGGTCGTGCGACGCGACCGGACCCTGCGGGCACTACTGGTACTCGGGGTGCGCCCGGAGCCAGGCCTGGAACTGCTTCACGGCCACCTGGTGCTCCGCGTACGTGTCCGAGAAGACGGTCTCGCCCGTGTCCAGGTCGACCGTCACGAAGTAGAGCCACTTGCCGTCGGCCATGTTCGTGACGGCCTTGATCGCGACGTCGCCCGGGTTCGAGATCGGTGCCGGGGGCAGCCCCTTGTGCACGTAGGTGTTGTACGGGTTCCCGGCGTCGGCGCGTTCGGCGTCGGTCGTGGTCACCTTGTGCGTGTTGCCCGTCCCGTAGGCGACGGTCGCGTCCGACTGCAGCGGCATGTCGATGTCGAGCCGGTTCTGGAACACCCGGGCGACCTTCGGGTAGTCGGCGGCGAGGCCCGCCTCCTTCTGCACGAGCGAGGCGAAGACGACCGCCCGCTCCTGGTCGGCCTCGGCGACCCCGGCGGCGGCCAGGTGCTCCTTCATGGTGTCGACCATCGACTGGAAGTACTGCTTCGCGGTCCACCCGGGGTTGATCGGGTACGTCGCCGGGAAGAGCCACCCCTCGAGCGTCGTCGCGCCCGCGGGGAGCCCGTAGGCCTGCACGTCCTTCGCGGCTGCGCTCACCTCGGCCTCGGACAGCCCCGCCTTCGAGACCATTCCCGCCTCGATGTCCTGCAGCGCGGTCCCCTCCGGGATCACGATCGAGGCCTGGACGCGGTTGCCGGAGTCCTTGAGCGCGGCGAGGGCGGCCTTCGAGCTCATCTCCTTCTTCAGCTCGTACGACCCCGGCTGGAACGAGACGTCCGGCGAGGTCAGCAGCAGCTTGTAGAAGACCTTCGAGCTCTTCACGACCCCGCTGCGCTGCAGGGTCTTCGCGACGTCCTCGCCGATGTCGCCCTGCTTGATGGTCACGGTGACCTTGCTCGTCCCGTCGCCCGTGTAGTCGTCGGGCTCGCTGGAACCGCCGACGGCGCTGATCAGCTGCTGCACCTTGGGCGCGGCGAACGCGTACGCACCGACGCCACCGACCAGGACGAGGGCGACGATCACGATGCCGGCGATCAGCGGCCCTCGACGCCGCTTCGGTCGCGGCTCGCGCGGCGGCCGGGAGGCTCCTCCGCCTCCGCCACTCCGCCCTCCCGGACCCGGCGGGCCCGTCAGCGATCGGCGCCGGTGCCGCTATCACTCCGCCCGGTCGGGCTCCGGCCTGCTGGACAGGTTGCCGACGTTGCCGTCGGGGTCGCGCACCAGGGCGGAGCGGTTGCCCCACGGCATCGTGGTCGGTCCGAGGACGACGTCCTCGCCGGTGAGGCCGAGCTCCGCGAACGCGCCGTCAACGTC
>NZ_RBLU01000178.1 GCF_003989515.1 Curtobacterium sp. HSID17257 | reverse complement strand
GTACTGTGACTGACTCAGTGAGCTAGGAGATTGTGGTGTGAGATGCTGTGAGGGTGAGTGTCGAAGGACTAGACGCGAATGCGAGTAGGTTAGTACGAATGAGAGAGAGTGTGATCGTAGAACGACAGCGGGATGTTATAATGAGTGACCGTGCAAGTGGTAGGTGTATTAGGTCCGTGATTGGGAATTAACAGTACAAGAGATAGTGAGCAATTCTTTTTTTTTTTTTTTTTA
>NZ_RBLU01000177.1 GCF_003989515.1 Curtobacterium sp. HSID17257 | reverse complement strand
CCGTCCGTCGGACGCGCGCGACGGGTCACTTGGCGGCGTCCCGACGGCGGGTGGCGGCGACGGCGACGACCAGGCCCACGGCACCGACGAGCAGGCCGCCGAGGCCGAGGAAGCGACCGACCAGGTCGGGCTGCGCGGACGTCGTGGTGCTGGCGTCGCTCGCGGTCGCCGTCGTGGCGTCGTCGTCGTCACCGCTCGCCGTGCTGGCGGCGGTCAGGACGATCGAGGGAGCGGGGTGCTCGGGCTCGGCCTTCCCGCTCTCCTGCGCCTGGTCCCAGTCCACGGAGCCCTGCTCGCACGTCTGCACGACGGGGAAGGACACTCGGTCGCCGGGCTTGCCGTCGGGCAGCGCGAAGGACAGCGCGAAGGTGTCGCGCTCGTCGGCGGGCAACGGCGTCTTCGCGGTGTAGGTGACGCTCGTGACGCGCTCGGCGCCGGCCTCGGACTCCTCGTCGCTCGCGGTGCTGCTCGACGGTGCGGTGTAGGGCTCGGTCGCCTTGGTGATCGTCCAGTTCGGGTTGACCGTCGGAGTGACCTCGATGACCGACTCGGGCACCTGGAAGACGAGCTTCGTGGTGGGGGAGCCGTCACAGCCGTGCGGCACCGAGAACGTCGCGGTCGTGTACGAGTTCGCCGCGGTCGAGGTCGCGTCGGCCTCGACGTGCGCGCTCGCGGCGGCCGCGGTGCCGAGGACGATCGCGGCGGTGACGCCGAGGGTTCCGGTGCCGAGGAGGGCGAGGCGCTTCGTCATGGGGTCCTTCCGGTTTTCTACAACTTGTAGAGGAACGGGTCCACGCTACCAGGTGTGCACGCCCTGGGCGAACGGGCGGGGACAGGCCGGACGGCGTCGCCGTCGCTGTCACCGGATGCGGTTAGAGTCGATCACATCGCGCGGGTCACCAGCCTGCATCGGTCAACCGCACCGGTCATCCAAGGAGGGCACCGACATGGCACGCATCGGGGAGAGCGCTGACCTGCTGAAGTGCTCCTTCTGCGGCAAGAGCCAGAAGCAGGTCCAGCAGCTCATCGCGGGGCCGGGGGTGTACATCTGCGACGAGTGCGTCGAGCTGTGCAACGAGATCATCGAGGAGCGCCTCGCCGAAGCGGGTGAGGACACCACGAGCGGTGACTTCGAGCTGCCGAAGCCCCGCGAGATCTTCGACTTCCTGCAGGAGTACGTGATCGGGCAGGACCCGGCGAAGCGTGCGCTGGCCGTGGCCGTCTACAACCACTACAAGCGCATCCGGGCGCAGGGACAGATCACCGCTGCCGAGGACCGCGACGACGTCGAGATCGCCAAGTCGAACATCCTGCTCATCGGCCCGACCGGCTGCGGCAAGACCTACCTGGCGCAGACCCTGGCGAAGCGGCTCAACGTGCCGTTCGCCGTGGCCGACGCGACCGCGCTGACCGAGGCCGGCTACGTGGGCGAGGACGTCGAGAACATCCTGCTCAAGCTCATCCAGGCCGCCGACTACGACGTCAAGCGCGCCGAGACCGGCATCATCTACATCGACGAGGTCGACAAGATCGCGCGCAAGGCGGAGAACCCGTCGATCACGCGCGACGTGTCGGGCGAGGGTGTGCAGCAGGCGCTGCTCAAGATCCTCGAGGGCACGACGGCCTCGGTCCCGCCGCAGGGCGGCCGGAAGCACCCGCACCAGGAGTTCATCCAGATCGACACGACGAACGTGCTGTTCATCGTGGCGGGGGCGTTCGCCGGGCTCGAGGAGATCGTGTCGTCGCGCGTCGGCAAGCGCGGGATCGGCTTCGGCGCTCCGCTGCACAGCCCGCTCGACCAGCAGGACCTGTTCGCCGACGTCCTGCCCGAGGACCTGCACAAGTTCGGGCTCATCCCCGAGTTCATCGGGCGTCTGCCGGTCGTCACGACGGTGTCGCAGCTCGACCAGGCGGCGCTCATGCAGATCCTGACCGAGCCGAAGAACGCGCTCGTGAAGCAGTACCAGCGGATGTTCGCGATCGACGGGGTCGAGCTCGAGTTCGACGGCGGTGCGCTCGAGGCGATCGCCGACCTCGCCGTGCTGCGGCAGACGGGTGCCCGCGGGCTCCGGGCGATCCTCGAAGAGGTCCTCGGCCCGGTGATGTTCGACGTGCCCTCGGACGACGACGTCGCCCGTGTGGTGATCACCCGCGAGTCCGTGCTCGAGAACGCCGCGCCGACGATCGTGCCGCGCCCCCGTGCGAAGCGCGTGGAGAAGTCCGCGTAGCGTCCGACGCTCGCAGGCCGACGGCCCGGTCCCCGCGTGGGGCCGGGCCGTCGTCGCGTGCGGCGCGGGCGCGCTACTCGAGCCCGCGGCGCCGCAGCAGCGGCCCGACCTCGGCGTCACGGCCGCGGAACGCGCGGTAGGCCTCGAGCGGGTCCTGCGCGCCGCCGACCCCGAGCACGAGCGACGCGAACCGCTGCCCGGCCTCGCGCGAGAGTCCGCCGTGCTCCCGGAACCACTCGACGGTGTCCGCGTCGAGCACCTCGGACCAGATGTAGCCGTAGTAGCCGGCGTCGTAGCCGCCCGAGAACGTGTGCGCGAAGTACGTCGACGAGTACCGCGGCGGCACCGCGGCCACGTCGATGCCCGCGGAGGCGAGGGCCTGGCGCTCGAACGTCTCCACGTCGGTGACCTCCGCAGCCTCCGCCGCCGACAGCCGGTGCCACGCCTGGTCGAGCAGTGCCGCGGCGAGGTACTCCGTCGTCGAGAAGCCCTCGTTGAAGCCGGCCGAGTCGCTCAGCCCGAGGACGAGCTCCGGCGGCAGCGGCTCCCCGGTCTCGTGGTGCTTGGCGTAGTTCGCGAGCACCGAGGGCCACGTCACCCACATCTCGTTGACCTGCGAGGGGAACTCCACGAAGTCCCGCTCGACGTTCGTGCCCGAGAACCGCGGGTAGGTCGTCCGCGCGATCAGCCCGTGCAGCGCGTGCCCGAACTCGTGGAACAGCGTCTCGACCTCGTCCTGGATCAGCAGCGTCGGTGACCCGGGTGCGGGCTTCGCCACGTTGAGGTTGTTCACGACGACGGGCAGCGTGCCGAGCAGGTCCGACTGCTCCACGACGGGGTTCATCCACGCGCCGCCACGCTTGCCGTCCCGCGTGTACAGGTCGAGCAGGTAGAGCCCGACCTCCTCGCCGGAGTCGCCGCGCACCTCGAAGACCCGGACCTCGTCGTTGTAGCCGTGCAGGTCCGGGCGCTCGGTGAACGTCAGCCCGTACAGGGCACCGGCGGCGTGGAACACCCCGTCGCGCAGCACGCGGTCGGCCTCGAGGTAGGGCCGCAGCGCCGAGCTGTCGGCGGCGAACTGCTCACCGCGGAGGACCTCGGTCGCGAACGCCCAGTCCCACGCCTCGACGTCGAAGCCGACCGTGCGGGAGCGTACGGCGCGCTCGTCCTCGGCGTTGGCCGCGGCGGCCGGTACGAGTGACGAGAGCAGTCCGTCGACGGCCTCCGGCGTGCCCGCGGTCTCGTCGGCGGTGACGACGGCTGCGTGGTTCGGGAAGCCGAGGAGCTCGGCCCGCTCGGCCCGGAGCCGGACGATGCGCAGCAGCACGTCACGGTTGTCGTGGGCGTTCCCGCGGCGCCCGCGCGACAGCGAGGCGCGCATGATCCGTTCGCGCAGGCCGCGGTCGGTCAGCGAGGCGAGCCACGGGTGGCCGGTGTAGAGCGGCAGCGTCACGAGCCAGCCGTCGAGTCCGCGGTCCTGCGCAGCGGCCGCCGCAGCGGACTTCGCGCCGTCGTCGAGCCCGGCGAGCTCCTGTTCGTCGGTGACGTGCACGGCGAGGTCGTTCGTGTCCTCGAGCAGGTTGCGCTCGAAGGTCGTGGTGAGCGTCGACAGCTCCTGGTTGATCGCGGTCAGGCGCTCCTTCCCGCCGTCGTCGAGACCGGCCCCCGCGAGCGTCATCTCGGTGTGCACCCGCTCGACGAGCCGGCGGTCCTCGTCGGACAGGTCCGCGCGGTCGGCCAGCGAGGACCGCACCGCGTCGACCCGGGCGTACAGCCGGGTGTCGAGCGTGATCGCGTCGCGGTGCGCGGCGAGGAGCGGCGACACCTCGGCCTCGAGGTCGTGCAGCTCCGGCGTCGAGTCCGCCGAAGAAAGCGTGAAGAAGACGTGCGAGACCCGGGTCAGCAGCTGCCCGGAGCGTTCGAGCGCCACCAGGGTGTTCTCGAAGGACGGTGCACCGGGGTCGGTGGCGATGGCCTCGACCTCGGCGCGCTGCTCGGCGATGCCGGCGTCGAAGGCGGGGCGGAAGTGCTCGAGCCGGACGTCGTCGAACGGCGGCAGGGCGTAGGGGAGGGTGCTCGGCTGGTCGAACGGGGTGTCCATGGCCCCACCCTACGGACCGGGCCGGACGCCGGTCTGGAGGCACGTGGCGGGCCCGCCCCACGCCTCCCGACCGACGTCAGCCCGCCTCAGCGCGGCGGGTCGA
>NZ_RBLU01000176.1 GCF_003989515.1 Curtobacterium sp. HSID17257 | reverse complement strand
CGACGTCGACGTCGCCGAGCCGCTCGACGCGTCGGCGGCCGCCCGGACCGCGGTCGTGCGCTTCGTGCGTGAGGCCGTGTGGAACGCCGCGAAGCACGCCGGCGCCTCCCGGATCGGCGTCGAGGCGCGCGCCGACGGAGGGGATCTGCTGGTGCGCGTGTCCGACGACGGGGCGGGGTTCGATCCGGCGCTCCTCGACCGTCCGGCGCCGACGGGGCACCTCGGTACGACGCTCCTGCGCGAGGTCGCCGAGGACACCGGCGGCGCGCTGCTGCTCCGGACCGCCCCGGGCGCAGGGACCACCTGGGAGCTGACGCTGCCCGCGCGGACGGAGTCACTGCGGTGAGGGTGCTGCTCGTCGACGACCACGCCCTAGTCCGGCAGGGGCTCCGCGCCGTGCTCGCGACGACGACCGACTGCGACGTGGTCGGCGAGGCGGGCACGGGGGAGGAAGCCGTGGAGCGTGCCGGTGCCCTGCACCCGGACGTCGTCGTGATGGACCTCTCGATGCCCGGTGCCGGCGGGGTCGAGGCGACGCGGACGATCCGCACCACGCTGCCGGCCGTCCGGGTGCTCGTCCTCACCACGTTCTCCGACGACGACCGCGTCCGCGCCGCCCTGACCGCCGGGGCGACCGGCTACCTGCTCAAGGACGCGACGCCCGAACAGGTGGTCGCCGCGGTCCGCTCGACCGCGCGGGACGAGGCGCCCGTCGACCCCCGGGTCGCCCGTGCCCTGCTGCCCGACGCTCCGGTCCCGGCACGCGACCGCGGCCCGGAGCCTGCACGCGACCGCGACCCGGACCTGCCGCCGCGCGAGCGGGACGTGCTCGTCCGGATCGCACGCGGGCTGTCGAACCGGCAGATCGCGACCGAACTCGGGATCGCCGAGCGGACCGTGAAGGTGCACGTCGGGTCACTCTTCCGCCGCATCGGCGTCGCCGACCGGACGAGTGCGGCGCTCTGGGCCCGCGACCACGGCTGGTGACGACCCGGCCGTCCACGTGCGGGCGGTCCGGGTACTAGTACCAAGGTCCGATGGTGCGGTCACCGCGTCACGGCGACGATCGTCCCGAGGGACGCGACCACCGCAGGCGCGTCGGACCAGCCCAGGAGGCACCCCATGACCACCCAGCGCACGCGACGCCGCACCATCGGCCTCGCCGCCGTGATCGCGCTCGGCGCCGTCGCCGCAGCGGCCCTCGCCGGGGTCTCCCCCGCGACCGCGTCCGGCAAGACGTCGACCGGAGGCGACTACGCCGTCACGGTGAACGGCACCACGACGAACCCCGCCGTCGGCAAGGACTTCAAGCTGAAGGACGTGGCCGTCTCCGGCACCATCGCGGTCCGCGGCAAGCACAACGGATTCGACATCCGCGTGGCCGACCTGGGCGTCTACGACTACACGCTGACGGGAGCCCCGGACACGCAGCGGATGGTGACGAAGCCGACCGTGGTCTTCGCGTCGAAGGTCCCCTCGCTCACCGCCGCGCAGCTGTCCGGCACGAAGCTGTCCTCGCTCGAGGTCCGCGACGACACGCTCGTCGCGATCTTCGGCACCGGTGCGGGCAAGTTCAAGATCCAGGCGAAGGACGGCGCCCAGGGCGGGATCTTCCAGATGGAGACCGAGTTCGCCCAGCCGGTGACGTTCACGCACACGCTCGGTGCCGGCCTGTTCTACTTCACGAACCCGTACACCGGGAAGATCAACTTCGGCGACGGCGTCGCGGCGGTGGCCGGAGGCAGCGACGCGCACCAGATGCTGCTCGGCAAGGACAGCCCGCAGGTCGCGACGAAGACCTCGCAGACGGCCACGACGACGACGTGGACCGTGCAGCCCGGCGGCCGCATGGGCGGCGTGCTCGGCGAGGACGCGGTCGAGCTCTCGCAGGGCGCGACGAACTGCACGAGCGACTGCCAGGCGCAGAACCAGGTCCGTGGGTCGCTGCCCGTGCCGCCGGACCCGGTGGACCCGCAGCCGGTGGGCACCACGTCGCGCTGACGCGACCACGCGACGGACGGGAGGCGAGGTGCCAGCTGGCACCGCGCCTCCCGTCCGGCAGCTGTGCGCGCCGGCCCTGGCAGGCGGGATCGCGCGTACCGGGCGGAATCGCGCGTACCAGGTGGAATCGCGCGTACCAGGTCGTTCCTTCTGACCAGGTACGCGCGATTCCGCTTCCCACTGCAGGCGTGATGGGAAGGAACGAGCGGGCGCAAGCTTCCTGAGCTGTGCGTCCTGACAGTTCCACATCCGTACGACCGCCGGAAACCTGTGGGACAACTCAGCAGGGTCGGATGTCCCAGGCCCCCACGAGGGGGTCACGACGACAAGGACACCATGACCCCGCAGCACCCAGCACGACCGCGGCGCACCGCACGCACGGTCGGAGCCGCCACCGCGGCCCTCGCCGCGATCGCCGCCACGACGATGATCGGATCCGTCCCCGCCGCGTCGGCCGAGGAGGCACCGCTCGTCACCTCGACCACCGAGTGGCAGTACCTGGAGGACGGGTCCGACCCCGCTGCCGGGCAGCCCGACCGCACCGCCTGGACGACGGGCGCCCTGCCCACGGGCGACTGGAAGACCGGCACGGGCTCGTTCGGCGCGAAGAACGGCGCGGCGACGGGCATGGGCGGCGGGCACACCGTCGACACCCTCCTCGAGCAGTACCTGGCGGACGGCAAGGACGTCCCGACCTACTTCTTCCGCTCCTCGTTCGAGGCCGACGCGACCGACCTGGCGGCGTGGAAGTCCCTCACCGCCGAGGTCGTGTACGACGACGCCCTCGTCGTGTACGTGAACGGCACGAAGGTCGCCGGCTTCGAGGACGGCGGCGTCACGCAGAACGTGCAGTACGCGGGCGACAACGGCGCCGACCCGGACACGAGCACGTTCTCCGTCGACGCCTCGCTGCTCCACGAGGGCGAGAACGACATCGCGGTCGCGCTGTACCAGGGACGCTCGAACAGCTCCGACGTCTCCTTCGAGATGCCGTCGCTGACCCCGGTGGACGCCGCGCAGCCCGCGACGATCTCCGACGTGGTGATGACGATCGGCGCCGACGCCTCGTCGCGGAACCTCGCCTGGTACTCCGACTCCGCCGCTGCCGAGGGCGCGCAGGTCGTCCCGGCGTCCCGCCTCGTCGACGGTGCCTTCCCGGCGACCGGCGCCACCGAGGTCGCCAGCACCTCAGGCACCGCCACCGACGGGCAGCAGTACCACCACGCGACGCTCGCGGGTCTCGCACCCTCGAGCGAGTACGCCTACCGGGTCGGGAGCGACACCGACGGCTGGAGCCCGGTCACCACCTTCCGCACGGGTGACGGGGACGGCGACTACTCGTTCGTCTTCATCGGCGACGCGCAGATCGGCGCCTCCGGCAACGCGGCGTCGGACACGGCGGGCTGGGTCGACACGATGAACGTCGCCGAGCGTGCCTTCCCGGACTCCGAGATGGTGTTCTCTGCCGGCGACCAGGTCAACACGGCCTCGAACGAGGCGCAGTACGAGGGCTTCCTCTCGCCGGACCAGCTCGGCCGCATCCCGCTCGTGACGAACATCGGCAACCACGACGTGGCGAGCCTGGCGTACGAGCAGCACTTCAACCTGCCGAACGTCTCGACCGAGCACGGCAAGCCCGATGCCGGTCGCGCGGGCGGCGACTACTGGTTCACCTACGGGGACACGCTCTACATCTCGTTCAACTCGAACGACATGGACGACGCCGGCCACGCCGCGTTCGCGGAGGAGGTGCTCGCGGAGCACGGCGACGAGGCACGCTGGAAGGTCGTCACCTTCCACCACTCGGTGTACAGCACGGCGTCGCACGCGGACGACGCGGACATCGTCACCCGCCGCGCCGACCTGCCGCCGGCGCTCAGTGCACTCGACGTCGACCTGGTGCTCATGGGCCACGACCACGTCTACGTCCGCAGCTACCTGATGAGCGGTACGACCCCCGTCGGTACCGGCGCCCCCACGGAGACGGTCACGCCCTCGGGCGACGAGGTGCTCTACGTGACGGCGAACTCGTCGTCGGGCAGCAAGTACTACGACATCACGCCCGGGCCGTTCGACTTCGCCGCGGTGCAGAACCAGGAGTACACGCCGAACTTCACGAACGTCGAGGTCTCGGGCGACGCCATCGCGATGACGACCTACCGGTCGGCGGACATGACCGTAGTCGACCGGGTCACGCTGCAGAAGCCGACCGAGCCGACCGACCCGACGGACCCGACCGACCCGACCGACCCCGGCACCGACCCGACGGACCCCGGCACCGAGCCGACCGAACCCGGCACGCCGTCCGACGAGGCCCCTGTCGCCGCGGACCTCGCGACGCTCACCGAGGCGACCCACACGCTCCGGGTGGACGCCGTCGACGAGGAGGCGGGCACCGTCACCGTCACCGTCCCCCGCGAGCTCGCCGGCGCTCCGCTCGACTGGTTCGTGCACTCCGACGCCGAGTACCTCGGCGACGACCCGACCGACGACGACGGGGTGCTGACCCTGCAGCTGCCGGTCGACCTCGCGACAGGTGAGCACACCCTCGTCGGCCAGCGCGCCGACGGGTCGGTCGCCACGTGGGGCACGTTCGCCTTCGTCGTCGACCCGGCGCCGGGGGCTCCCGCCGGCCAGCCGTCGGGGGCGCTCGCCTTCACCGA
>NZ_RBLU01000175.1 GCF_003989515.1 Curtobacterium sp. HSID17257 | reverse complement strand
TATCTGTGCAGCGCCGCCCCGCGCCTCCCGTCCGGTGGGCGGTGCGTCAGGACCGCGACAGGCGCGTGACGGTCGTGTGCGCGCCGTCACGCAGGAGGCCGTCGAGCGCGTCGCGGTACGCCGCGACGAAGCGCTCGTCGTCGACCAGGTCGCCGAAGACCTGCCGGTCGCGCAGGAAGGCGAGCCGGTCCTCGCGCTGCTGCCGAGCGGCAGCGGTCAGCCGGTCGGCGAGGCGGTCGACGACCTGGATCGGCTGCCCGTCCTCGTCGGTGCCCTCGGCGTACCGCGCCCACGACGCGACGATGCCGGCCGACAGCGCGACCGGACCGCCGGACGCGAGGTTCGCACGGACGACCGGCAGCAGCCACTTCGGGATGCGATCGCTCGACTCGGCGCACAGGCGGGCGAGGGTGTCGCGGACCTCGGGGTTCCGGAAGCGCTCGATCAGTGTCGCCTGGTAGTCCGCGAGGTCGATCCCCGGCACGGGGTGCAGCGTGGGCGAGGCCTCCTCGTCCATGTACCGGCGGAGGAAGGTCGCGATCGCCTCGTCCTGCGTGGCCTCGTGCGCGTACCGGTACCCGGACAGGTACCCGAAGTAGCACAGGCCCTGGTGGCTGGCGTTGAGCAGCCGGAGCTTCATCAGCTCGTACGGTTCGACGTCCTCCACGAGCTGGACGTCGGCGTCCTCGTACCGCGGACGACCGGCGGGGTGGTCGTCCTCGAGCACCCACTGGAAGAAGGGCTCGGCGACGACCGGCCAGGCGTCCTCGATGCCGAGCTCGTCACGCACCCACGCCCGGTCTTCGTCCGTCGTGACCGGGGTGATCCGGTCGACCATCGAGTTCGGGAACGACACGTGCTCGTCCATCCAGTCGGCGAACGCCGGGTCCTGCAGACGTGCGTAGCTCGTGAACATCTGCCGGGCGACGTGTCCGTTGCCCTGGATGTTGTCGCACGACATCACCGTGAACGGCTCGAGGCCCCGGTCGCGACGACGTCGGAGCGCCTCGACCACGAGGCCGAACACCGTCCGCGGCGGGCCGTCCCCGCGCAGGTCCGCCGCGACCCCCGGCTCGTCCGCGACGAACTCCCCCGTGACGTGGTCGAAGTTGTAGCCACCCTCGGTGATGGTGAGGCTGACGATCCGCGTGTCCGGGTGCGCCATCTTCTCGACGACGGCGTCCGGGTCGTCGACGGCGAGGAGGTACTCGACGATGCTGCCGACGACACGGGACTCCCGGGTGCCGTCCGGGTGCTTGAGCACGAGCGTGTACAGGCCGCCCTGCTCGTCCATCGCTGCGGCCATCCGGCGGTCCTGCTCGAGGACACCGACGCCGCAGATGCCGTACTCGCGCGCCTCGCCCCGCTGCAGCAGCCGGTCGAGCACCATCGCCTGGTGCGCGCGGTGGAAGCCGCCGACGCCGAAGTGCACGATCCCGGTGGTGATGCCGTCGCGGTCGTAGGTGGGGACCGGAACGCCGTTCGCGGCGATCTGGTCCAGGGTCTCCGGGCTCAGGCGGACGGGCATGGGTACTCCTTCGTACGGCGGTCGCGAGCACCCAGTCTGTCAGCCGGGACCGGTCTGCGGAACCGGTGTGCAGAACCGCTGTTCCGCGCTCGGTGGCGATCCGGGACCGCGGTCGGACCGCATCGGGGGACGAACCTGAGGGGTCACTCGGAGAAGGTGCACCGAGTGCATCGATGCACCTAGTGTTGTCACACGTGACCACAACCGACCGTCGTGCCGCCCTCAAGGCGAAGCACCGCGCCGCGATCCTGCAGGCTGCGCGCGACCTCGTCGACGAGCGCGGTGGTCGGGGGTTCAGCGTCGACGACCTCGCGTCCCGCGCCGACGTCGCGCGTCGGACGGTCTTCAACCACTTCGCCTCGCTCGACGAGGTCCTGCTCGCGGTGTGCGAGCAGGAGCTGTCGGTGATCATCGACCGGTTCCTCGCCGACATGGCACGGACCCCGATCGGCGACGGCAGCAGGGCGTCGATGTTCGAGGAGCTCGAGTCCGCCGCACGCGGCGCCGACCTGGCACCGGCGATCTCCGGCATGTACCGGATCATCGGCGAGCCGGGCAAGGAGGACCCGAAGGCCGCGGTCCTCACCCAGACCGCGTTCTCGCGGGTCACCGACCGGCTGCGCGACGAGGTCGCCCGACGACACCCCGGCGCCGACCCGCTCGACACCGCGCTGCTCGTCGACTCGCTCATGAGCGGCATCGTCGTCATCGCCGACCACTGGCTCACCCACGACGGCCCCGACCTCACGCCCGCATCGCTGACCGCCTGGGACGCACTGCTGAGCAGACTCGTGCACAGCGTCCGCTCCGGCTACATGCCGGCCTCCTGACCACTCCCCCCGGGGTCCACCGGCGCACCCCGCACCACCACAGCACCTGACACGAAAGGACGGGGCAACCGCATGGCCGGTCTCCTCTACCGTCTCGGACGGTTCTCCGCACGACGCCACTGGCTGGTGATCATCGCCTGGATCGTCATCATGGGCATCGCGGGGCTCACCTACAGCCTGTTCGCGGGCACGATCTCCTCGTCGATCACGATCCCGAACACGAAGACGAGCCAGGTGCAGGACGAGCTGGCGGACAAGTTCCCGTCGGCGAACGGCGGCAACGGCACGCTCGTCTTCGAGACGACGGACGGCAAGGCCTTCACGGCGACCCAGAAGGCCGACGTCAAGGACTTCCTGGACGGGATCGCCGACCTCGACGGCGTCAAGGAGGTCCGCGACGGCTTCACCACGCAGGACCAGCTCGACGAGCAGCGGCAGAAGATCGTCGACGGCCGCCAGCAGATCGCGGACGGCCAGGCGCAGATCGACCAGCAGAAGACGCAGCTGGAGTCCGGCAAACAGCAGATCGCCTCGGCCCAGGCACAGCTCGACCAGCAGAAGACCCAGGCGCAGGCACAGGTACAGGCCGCCGGAGCTGCCGCCGCGACCAGCGCGGCCGCTCAGGCCGGCCAGCAGCAGCTCGCGCAGGCCCAGGCGCAGATCGACGCGCAGCAGCAGCAGATCACCTCGGGCCAGCAGCAGCTCGAGCAGGCACAGCAGAAGCTCGACGACCAGGAGCGGCAGCTCGAGCAGGGGTCCGACCTGCTGGACCTGTCGAAGGACATCCGGTTCGTGTCGTCGAACGGCGCGGCGTCGATCGGCACCGTGCAGTTCACGAAGTCGACCTTCGAGGTGCCGCAGGAGACCAAGCAGGAGATCTCCGATCGCGCCGAGAGCGCGAAGATCGACGGCGTCGAGGTGTACGTCTCGAACGACATCGCCCAAGGCGTCCCGTCGATCCTCGGACCCGGTGAGATCGTCGGCGTCATCATCGCCGCGCTCGTGCTCTTCCTGATGCTCCGCACGGTCATCGGCGCCGCGATCCCGCTGCTGTCCGCCGTACTCGGTGTCGGCGTCGCGACCCTCGCCTCGCTGTCGTTCTCGAGCCTGGTCGAGTTCATCTCGGTCACGCCGGTGCTGGGGGTGATGCTCGGCCTGGCGGTCGGCATCGACTACTCGCTCTTCATCCTCAACCGACACCGGACCCAGCTGAAGGCGGGCATGGGCGTGCACGAGTCGATCGGGCTCGCGAACGGCACGTCCGGCAACGCCGTCGTCTTCGCGGGCACGACGGTCATCGTGGCCCTGCTCGCGCTGAACATCACCGGGATCCCGTTCCTCGGCCTGATGGGGACGGTCGGCGCCGTCGCGGTGCTCTTCGCGATCCTCATCGCGACGTCGTTCACCCCGGCACTGCTGTCCCTGCTCGGGATGCGCATCCTGCGGAAGAAGGAGCGGCAGCAGATCGGGCACACCGGGGCCGTGCAGGTACCGAACAAGCCGATGTCGACCTGGCGCGCCGTGATCACGCTCGTCGCCGGTGTCGCGGTGCTCGGCACGATCGCCCTGCCCGCCACGCAGATGCGCCTCGGTCTGCCGACCGGTGCGTCCGAGGCGACCGACTCGTCGCAGTACAAGGCCTACAAGGCGCTCGAGGACGAGTTCGGCGCCGGCCAGAACGGTCCGCTCCTCGTCGTGGCCGACCTGCCGAAGGCGATCGCGAAGGACGACGTCACCGCGACCGAGGTCACCATCGGCCAGGCGCTCGCGAAGAACGACGACGTCGAGGCCGTGCTGCCGATCGGCGCCTCGTCCGACCGCGACATCATCGCGTTCCAGGTCAAGCCGGCGGGCGGCCCGGACAGCGTCTCGACCGAGACCCTGGTCAAGGACCTGCGCGAGCAGACGGTGCAGACCGACGACGGCAGGGTGACACTCGGGGTCGCCGGCAACGCGAGCGCGAACATCGACGTGTCGGAGAAGCTCGCGAACGTGCTGCCGCTCTACCTCGTCGTGGTCGTCGGCCTGTCGCTGATCATCCTCATCATCGTGTTCCGGTCGTTCCTCGTGCCGATCACCGCGACGGCCGGGTTCATCCTGTCCGTGCTCGCGTCCTTCGGTGGTCTGACCGCGATCTACCAGTTCGGCTGGCTCGGCTCCGTGTTCGGCGTGCACGACCCGGCGCCGATCCTGAGCTTCCTGCCCATCATCGAGATCGGCATCCTGTTCGGACTCGCGATGGACTACCAGCTCTTCCTGGTCTCGGGCATGCGCGAGGCGTACGCGCACGGCGCCTCGGCGAAGGTGGCGGTCCAGCGCGGTCTGCACGCCGGGCGCGCGGTGGTCACGGCAGCGGCGATCATCATGATCTCGGTGTTCGCGGGCTTCATCTTCTCGGAGTCCTCGACGATCAAGCCGATCGGCTTCGGCCTGGCGTTCGGTGTCCTCGTCGACGCCTTCGTCGTCCGGATGCTGCTCATCCCGGCGGTCATGCACCTGCTCGGCACGAGCGCGTGGTGGATCCCGAAGTGGCTCGACCGGATCCTGCCGGACGTCGACGTCGAGGGCGCCAAGCTCGAGCGATCGCACCCCGGCGACGACCGCGGCCACCGCGCCGAGCCCGCCGTGGCCGGTGCCGGTGCGGGTACCGGTGCGCACCGCGGGTCGCACGCCGCGGACGTCGAGCCGGACGCCAACCCGCACGACGGGCACACGCCGAC
>NZ_RBLU01000174.1 GCF_003989515.1 Curtobacterium sp. HSID17257 | reverse complement strand
CGACCACGGTGCCGTCGTCGACGACCAGCACGCGGTCGGCCCACCCGGCGACGAGCCCGAGGTCGTGCGTGATGACGAGCAGCCCGGCACCGCGCTCCTGCACCGCCCGGAGCTGCTCCATCACGGTGACGGCCACGGCCGCGTCCAGCGCAGTCGTCGGCTCGTCCGCCACCACGAGCGCGGGGGAGGCCACGGTCGCCGCCGCGATGAGTGCGCGCTGTCGCATCCCGCCCGAGAGCACGCCGGACCGCCGGCCGTCGGTCGCCATCGCCAGGTCGAGTCCCACGCCCGCCAGGGCCGCACGGACGGCGTCGACCCGGTCGGCTGCGCGGAGGTCGGTGTGCAGGCGCAGCGCGTCGGCGACCTCGCGGCCGACGGGGCGGAGGGGGTCGAGGGCGCCGAGGGCCTCCTGGCCGACGTAGCCGACGGACCGCCCTCGGAGACGACGCCAGCGCCGCTCGGTGTGGGAGCGCACATCGGTGCCGACGAGCTCCAGCCGATCGGCGGCGACGTCGGCTCCCGGTGCGGAGAGGCCGAGCACCGCCCGGGCGGTCACGGTCTTGCCCGAGCCGGACGCCCCGACGAGGGCGACGCACTCACCGGCGTCGACGTGCAGGTCGACGCCGTGCACCACCGACCTGCCGTCGATCGACACCGAGAGCCCCCGGACGTCGAGCACGCGCGTCCCCACGGGCAGCACGGCACCGACCAGCGCCGGGGCATCCTCGGGCACCCGCTCCCCGCCCGTCACCGCGGGGCCCCCGTCCGACGGACGGCGCGCTCGAGCACCGTCACCGCGCGGCCCCCGTCCGACGCACCGCGCGCCCGAGCACCGTCACCGCGGTCGCCAGCACGACGATCGCGAGGCCCGGGAACGTGCTCATCCACGGCGCGGTCAGCAGGTAGGTGCGGCCGTCCGCGAGCATCGCCCCCCACTCCGGGGCAGGCGGCGGTGTCCCGACGCCGAGGTAGCTGAGCGCCGACGCCCACACCACCGCCTGACCGACCCCGAGCGTGGCGACGGCCACGACGGGCCAGAGCGCCGCGGGCAGCACGTGGCGGAACAGGATCCGGCCGGGGGAGCGGCCCTGCAGCACGGCGGTCTCGACGACCTGCGACGACCGCGCGCTCCGGACCAGGCCGCGGACGATCCGGGCGTACCCGGGCGCCGTCGAGAAGCCCACCGCCAGGGTCGCCGGCACCGGTCCGGGCCCGGTCACCGCGATGACGACGAGCGCGACGAGCAGCAGCGGCAGCGCGAACGCCACCTCGGTGACCCGCCCGACGACCGCGTCGACGAGCCGACCGCCGAGACCGGCGAGCGTGCCGAGCAGGACCCCGCTGAGGCCGCCGACGAGCGTCGCCGCGACGCCGACCAGGAGCGAAGCCCGGGTCCCCGCGACCACGCGAGCGAGGACGTCACGCCCGGACTCGTCGGTCCCGAACGGGTGCGCCGCTCCGGGTGGCGTCAGCGCGTCGGTCGGGTGCACCGCGAGGGGGGCGCCGCCGCCGAGCAGCGACGGCCACACCGCGGCCACGACCGCCACCGCGACGACGACCGCTGCGGCCGTGCCCGCCGGGCCGAGCGTCCCCCCACGGAACCGCTCGGACCGTCGGGTCCGTCCCTCGGACGCACCGGTCTGGAGGCCCGGGTCCAGCACCCCGCTCACCGTGCGTCCGCCCCGTGCTGGGTCCGCACGCGCACGCGCCCTCCCTGCACCCTGCCGATCCGCACGCGTCCGGTCCGACGACGGTCGCGGGTCCGTGGGTCCACCGCCTGCTCGACGAGGTCCGCGACGGCGAGCACGACGACGTACGCCGCGGCGGACACGAGGGCGATCCCGGCCACGAGCGGCATGTCCCGCTGGGTGACCGCGGTGACCAGGGCACGACCGATGCCGGGCAGCGCGAAGACCGACTCGACGACCACGGCGCCGGACACCAGCGAGCCGAAGGCCCAGGCGGACAGGGCGATGCCCGGGAGCGCCGCGTGCCGGAGCAGGTGGCGTCCGAACAGCCCGGCGCGGGACTCGCCGCGACCGCGGGCGGCGAGGGCGAACGCGGAGCGCTGGGCGTCGACCACGCCGTCGCGGACCGTCTCGGCCAGGTACCCGGCGACCGGCACGGCGACGGTGAGCACGGGCAGGACCCAGCCGCGCAGGCTGCCGTCCGACACCGCCGGCACCCACCCGAGCGCGCTGGCGAAGACCACGATGAGCACACTGCCGAGCCAGAAGTGCGGCACGACGCTCGCCGTGACGGTGATCGCCCCCGTGAGCGCTGCGGCGACCCGGCCGCGCTGCGTCGACCACCAGGCTGCACCGATCGCCAGCACCCAGGCGACGACGAGTCCGGCGACCGCGAGCGTCAGCGTCACCGGGACCTGCTGCGCGAGGAGCTCGGAGACGGGCGTGCGGAACGCGTACGAGTCGCCGAGGTGCCCGGTCGCCAGGCGCCCGAGGAACACCGCGTACTGCACGAGCACCGGTCGGTCGAGCCCGTACTCGCGGCGGACGCCCTCGACCGCCTCCGCCGAGGCCTGCGACCCGGGGCCGCCGAGGATCGCCAGCGCCGGGTCGCCGGGGATCAGCCGGATCGCGACGAAGACGATCGTGGCGACCGCCCACAGCACCCCGACGCCGCCGGCCAGGCGGCGGAGTCCCCACAGGACCCAGCCCGACCACCCGCGACGGGTGCCGACACGGAGCGGAGGTGGGGCGGGCCTCCCGGCCGGCTCGCCCGTCAGCGCGCGATCCACGCGGTGCCGAACCACGGGGTGGAGACCGAGGTGGTCTCGATGCCGTGGACGGAGGAGCGGTACAGGAAGTGGTTCTGCTGGTCGTAGAGCGGCAGGACGGTGCCGCTGGCCAGGATCCGCTGCTGCGCCTGTCGGTACAGGGCGCCGCGCTCGTCGGCGTCCGACGTGCGGGCCGCACGCTCCAGCAGGTCGTCGACCGTCGGGTCGTCCAGCTGCGCGAGGTTCGCGAAGTAGCCCGACGGTGCGGGCTCGATGCTCGCGCTGTCGTACAGGATGCGGAGGACGTCCGGGCCGACCTTCGTGTACGGCGCGCTGACCACGTCGTACTCGTTCGCGGCGAGTGCGGCGTACCAGCTCGACAGGTCGAGCTCCTCGAGCCGGACGTCGAACCCGACGGCCTTCTCCGAGGCCTGGACCTGCTGGAACAGGCTGCGCTCCGCGGGCACCGACTGGTTCGTCGACACCGGGAACGTCACCGTGAGCCGCTGCCCGTCCTTCTCGCGGACCCCGTCGCTGCCGACCTTCCAGCCGGCATCGTCGAGCAGTCGCTTCGCCGTCGACGGGGAGTACTCGAAGCGCGCGGGGTCGGAGGACGCGTCGGGCTCGACGCTCGACAGCACCGAGTACGAGCGCTTCGCGGTGCCGAGGAACAGGCTCTGCAGCCCCGGGTCGATCTCGGCGCCGGCGATGAAGGCCTTCCGCACGGACTCGTCGCGGAAGACCCCGTGCCCGGAGTTCAGCTCGAGGCGGTTCGAGGCGCCCGGCCGCGGGGCGTCGAGGTCGCGGATCGCGCCCTTCGACGACGCGCTCTTCAGCTGGTCGGGCTGGGCGTTGTCGATGACGTCGACCTGGCCGGCCTGCAACGCCGCGTAGCGCGAGGTGGAGTCGGGCAGGAAGCGCCACGTGATGCCGTCGAGGCGGGGCTTCGTCGAGCCGGAGAGCGGCGTGTACGACGTGTTCTTCGCCAGCGTGATGCGATCGCCCCGCTGCCACTTCGTGACGGTGAACGGGCCGGTGCCGACGGGCGAGGCGCAGTTCGTCGCCTGCGGGCGCTGCAGGGCCTTCGGTGACTCCATGCCGACCCAGGGCTGCGAGAACGACTCGAGCAGCGCGCTGTCCGGACGGCTGAGCGACAGCGTGACGGTGTGGTCGTCGGTCGCCGTCGCCTTCGTGATCGACTGCAGGGCGAGGTACCCCGTGCTCGACGCCGTCGTCGGGTCCTGCACGTGCTCGATGTTCGCGACGACCGCGGCCGCGTCGAACGGGGTGCCGTCGGAGAACGTCACGTCCGTGCGCAGGTCGAGCGTCAGCGTCGTGCCGTCGTCGCTCGTCGTCCACCCGGTGGCGAGCGCCGGTGTCGGCTGCCCCTTCCGGTCGAGCCCGGTGAGCATCTCGACGTACTGCGTCGACAGCAGGGCCTGCGGGTAGTTGCCGCCGACGTGCGGGTCGAGGCAGGTCGGCTCGGCGTCACCGGAGGCGTAGGTGAGCGTGCCGCCGCTGACCGGCGTGCTGTCGGAGGTGGCCGTGCCGCCGCCGGTGCAGGCGGTCAGGGCCAGCAGGACCGCGGTGGCACCCGCTGCGGCGGACAGGGTCCGTGTCGCCCGGGTCGGGATTTTCTGTACTCGGTCCAAGATCATGGCTGGACGAGTCTAGCGGTTTACTGAGCGCATGGACGAGACGATGCGCCGCGGTGGCCGCCCCCGTCGATCGAGCGCCGAGGTCCTCGCCGACGCGGCCGCCGAGCTGTTCCTCGAGCAGGGCTACGCGCGCACGACCGTCGACCAGATCGCGGCCCGGGCCGGGGTCAGCCGGGCCACGTTCTTCAACTACTTCGGGGCGAAGTCCGACGTGCTCTGGCTCGAGCTCGACGCCGCGGTCGCCGACCTGCCCGCGTTCCTGGCCGCGTCGACGGAGCCCTCGCCCGTCCGCGCCGTCGAGGAGGCCCTGGTCGCGGCCGCTCGGGCGCACGACCCGGAGCGGGTGCCGTGGGCGATCGCCCAGGCCGAGGTGATGGACATCGGCACCGAACTCGTCGCCAGCGTGGCGGCGCGGGTGATGGCGCAGCACGGCGCGGTCTCGGCGTTCGTCGGGTCGCGGACGCGGGAGCACCCGACGTCGCTCTGGCCGCAGACCGTGTCCGGGGCGATGCTCGGGGCGGCGGCCGCGGCGTTCGGGGTGTGGGTGGCCGACGGTGTCGCACGCCGGTCCCTCGTCGAGTACGTCGGCGCGGCGTTGACGCCCGTC
>NZ_RBLU01000173.1 GCF_003989515.1 Curtobacterium sp. HSID17257 | reverse complement strand
TGACCGCGCTCTTCGCCGACGACGGTCCCGCCCCGGTGCCCGTCCCCGGCGTCGACCGCGATGCACTGCGCGTCGTGCACGAGGTCCGCAGCGCCGGCGGGACCGTCGTCGCGACCGGCGGCTGCTTCGACCTGCTCCACGCCGGGCACGCCCGCACGCTCTCCGCCGCCCGGGCGCTCGGTGACTGCCTGGTCGTCTGCCTCAACTCGGACGACTCGGTCCGCGCCCTGAAGGGCCCGGAGCGACCGATCATGACGCAGGACGACCGGGTCGAGCTGCTGCTCGCACTCGACTGCGTCGACGCGGTGGTCGTCTTCGACGAGCACACTCCGGACGAGGCGCTCCGCCGCTTCCACCCGGACGTCTGGGCGAAGGGCGGCGACTACGCGGCCAGCGAGCTCCCCGAGGCGGCCACGCTCGCCGAGTGGGGCGGCCGGGTCGTCACCGTCCCGTTCCACCCCGGTCGGTCCACCACACGGCTCGCCGCCGCACTCGCCGCGGTCGGCTGACCCGAGCGACCCGACCACGTGACGGACGGGAGGCGCGGCGCACCGCCGCCACGCGCCTCCCGTCCGGCACCGGTCACCACACACGTCCCGTCGGCACCGCCGGCGGACCGGCACCACGCCACTCCCGGAAGGAAGTCCATGCCCGTCCCCACCACCCCCATCGGCCGCGTCCTCGTCACCGGCGGCGCCTCGGGTCTCGGCGCGGCGGTCGTCGCCGCGGTCGCCGAGGCCGGCGGCACCCCGATCGTCCTCGACCTGCGCGTCGACGGCGTGCCGGAGGGCACCGACGCCGTCGCCGTGGACGTCACGGACACCGAGGCGACCGAGCGCGCCGTCCGCGAGGCAGCCGAGCGCCACGGTGGCCTCGACGCCGTCGTGACCGCCGCGGGCATCGACAAGCCCGCCCCGATCGGCGGGATCTCCTCCGGCGACTGGGAGCGCATCGTCGGCGTGAACCTGCTCGGCACCGCCGCCGTCGTGCGCGCGGCGCTCCCCGCCCTCGAGGCGACGCACGGTCGCGTCGTGACGATCTCGTCGTCGCTCGCGCTGAAGGGCGTCGGCGACGGCACGGCCTACTCGGCGTCGAAGTTCGGCGTGCGTGGCTTCTCGCAGGCGCTGGCCGCCGAGACCGCCGGACGCATCGGCGTGACGAACATCATCCCCGCGGGCATGCGCACCGCGTTCTTCGAGGGCCGGACCGAGCAGTACAAGCCGGGTCCGGACGCGCAGCTCATCGAGCCGGAGTACGTGGCGAACTCGATCCTGTTCGCGCTGTCGCAGCCCGCCGGGTGCGAGATCCGCGAGCTGTCGATCATGCCGGCGACGGAGCCCAGCTGGCCGTAGGCACCCGCTTACGACGCGACGGGAGGCGCGGTGCCGCACGGCACCGCGCCTCCCGTCGCGTCCGTGGCCGGCCCGCTCCGTCGGTCGCCTCCGTCCGCCGAGCGGGCCAGATCTGTCACGCTCGGCACCGCCCGACGACGGATTGCGCCCGCACGACGGCACGCCTACGGCATGTCCTGCCCGGTCGGGGTCGTCCCCGTCTGCCCGGACTCGTTCGCGTCCGCTCGCTCCCGCCCTGCCGAGCGGGCCCGATCTGTCACGCTCGGCACCACCCGACGACGGATCCCGCCCGCACGACGCAACGCGCGTGGCAAGTCCGGCCCGCTCGCGCGGATCGCGGCGGGGCCGGAGCCGACTTCCGGGCGCACCCCAGCGCCGGCTCAGGCGACCGGTTCGGCTGCGCGCTCCCGAGGCCGCACCGTGGCGAGCAGGTCCTCGACGTCGGCGAGCACGGCCTCGGGCTGCACCTCGTCGACGTAGGACGGGTCGTGCTCGCAGCGCTCCGCGGTCCACCCGACCTGCGTGACGTCGACGCCGCACACCGGGCAGCGCGTCACGAAGGACATGTGCACCCGGTGCCGTCCGCGGTCGATCGGGCCCGCGTTCACGACGTTGCCGAACCAGAACACGCCGACCGTCGGCGTGCCGACCGCGACGGCGAGGTGTCGCGGGCCGGAGTCGTCGCCGACCATGACGTCGGCAGCGGCGAGCACCGCGGGGAGCTCGGTGAGCGGCAGGGCGTCGGTCAGGTCGTGCAGTCGGTCCTGCAGCGCCACCGGGACCGCCCCGCGGATCGCCTGCGCGGCAGGCACGTCGGTCGCGTCGCCGACGAGCACGACGTCGTCGCCGGCGTCGAGCCGCGCGGACACCACGGCCGCGAACCGCTCGGGGCTCCAGCGCCGACGTGGATCGGTCGCGCCCGGGTGCACCGCGACGAGGTGCCCGCGCACGTCGAGCCGGTCGCGCACGGCCTGCCGCTCCTCCTCGGTGACGTCCACCCGTGGGTCGAGGGTGACGGGCGCGGCACCGGCCAGGGACACGACCTCGAGCCCGCGGAGCACCTCGTGCTGGTAGTAGACGTAGCGGACCCAGCGCTCGAGCACCTCGGCGTCCTCGGTGGCGGTGCCGACGGTGTGCGGCGCGGCGAGGCGGAGCAGGAACGGGTTCGAGTTCCGACCGCCACCGTGCAGCTGGACGGCGAGGTCGAACCGGCCGCGCAGCCGCGACTCGAAGTCCTCGAGCGTGGGGGCCCCGTCGCCGGCGTCGCGCACGCCGGGGACGACCGGGAGCTCCTCGAAGGCATGCACGGCATCCGTCCGACCCCGCAGCAGCGCGGCGGCGGAGGGGCTGCCGAGCAGCGTGATGCGGGCGTCGGGGTACGCGGCGTGGAGCGCGTCGAGGGCGGGGACCGCGAACATCAGGTCTCCCAAGCCACCGCCGCGGAGCACCGCGATCTCCCGGACGTCGTCGAAGCGGTCTCCACCGTTGCCGATCAGTTGCACCAGACCCGTCTACCCGTTCCGAGCCGTGAGGACTGCCGGGCCGGACCGGGCGACGCGCCCCGCAGTGCGCTCCGCGGACCGAGGACGCGAAACCGGAGCCCCGCACAGGTGCCCCCGGGCAGCGTGGACCGGTACGCCCGTCTCCGGAAGGACACCATGAGCATCGCCACCCCGTCAGCGACCGCGACCGACACCGACCACCTGGTCGTCACCGACCCCGTCGACGGGTCGATCGCCACGACGACACCGCGCTCCACGCGCGAGGACGTCGTGAACGCGGTCGCGCGCGCACGGGCGGCCGCTCCCGGGTGGGCGCGCACCGCACCGGCGGAGCGCGGAGCCCTCCTGCACGCCGCAGCAGCACACCTCCGCGAGCATGCCCAGGAGCTCGCCGACCTGAACACCCGCGAGACCGGCAAGGTGCCCGGCGACGCGATGGGCGGTGTGCAGGCCGGCATCGGGACGCTGGTGCAGTACGCCGAGCTCGGCCCGGTCCACCGTGGCGAGGCACTTCGCGGGCAGTTCAGCGCCGCGGACTGGTCGGTCCCCCACCCCCGTGGCGTCGTGCTCGCCCTGACGCCGTGGAATGACCCGGTGGCCGTCGCCCTCGGCATCCTGGGCGCCGCGATCGTCACCGGCAACACCGTCGTGCACAAGGGCAGCGAGCGGTGCCCCGGCACGATCGCCCGCCTGAACGCGCTGCTCGCCGAGGTCCTGCCGGAGGGTGTCCTGGTCGGCGTCGACGGCGACGCCGCGACCGGTGAGGCGCTGCTCGAGCAGGACGGCATCGACGTCTACGCCCACGTCGGCTCCACCGCCACCGGCGACCGCCTCTCGGAGGTCGCCGCAGGGACGCGCGCACACGTCATCCGCGAGAACGGCGGCAACGACGCGGTCGTCGTCGACGCCGACGTCGACCCGACCTGGGCCGCCGCGCAGGTGGCACTCGGCGCCTTCGCCAACACGGGCCAGATCTGCACGAGCGTCGAGCGGGTCTACGTGCACCGCGACGTCGCCGAGGAGTTCACCGCCGCGCTCGTCGCCGAGGCCGAGCGCCGGACGGCGTCGTCCGCCGCCGAGTTCGGACCGCTCGTCGACGACCGGCTCCGCAGCACGGTGCAGGCGCACGTCGACGACGCCGTGCAGCGCGGCGCCGTGGTCCGGACGGGCGGCACGACCCCCGGAGGCGTCGGCACGTTCTACCCGGCCACCGTCCTGACCGACTGCACGGACGACATGCTCGTGGTGACCGAGGAGACCTTCGGTCCGATCGCACCGGTCCGGGTCGTCGAGTCGTTCGACGAGGGGCTGCGTCTCGCAGCGGCCGACCGGTACGGCCTCGCCGCGACGGTGCTCACCGGCGACACGGGCCACGCACTCCGTGCCGCTGCCGAGCTGCCCGTCGGCACCGTGAAGGTGAACGCCGTGTTCGGCGGCGCGCCGGGCGGCAGCGCCCAGCCCCGCGGGGCGTCGGGCGCCGGCTTCGGCTACGGCCCGCACCTGCTCGACGAGATGACGACCACCACCGTCGTCCACCTCGAAGCCGCTCCCGCCCGCACCACCACCGGAGGAAGCCGATGACCGCCGACGTCCGTCTCGTCCGCGACCTGGTCGCCTCGGTCGACGACCGCGAACCCCTCGTCGTCGTCGTCGGCGACTGCATCCTCGACCGCTGGACGGTGGGCGAGGCCGAGCGCGTCTCCCGTGAGGCGCCCGCTCCGGTCGTCCGCGTGACCGAGACCGTCGCCGTGCCGGGCGGTGCGGCGAACACCGCGGTGAACGCCCGCGCCCTCGGTGCCCGCGTCCGCATGGTCGGCCTGATCGGCGACGACGAGTCGGGCCGCGTGCTCCGCGAGCGGCTCGAGTCCGCCGGCGTGGACACGACGTACCTGGTCGAGGTCGAGGGTGCGCGCACCACGACGAAGTCGCGGGTGGTCGGCGGCGACCGCGTGGTCGTCCGCGTCGACGAGATCGCCGCCGTGCCGGACGCCCGTGCAGGAGCCCGGCTCGGCGAGGCGGTCGCCCGCGCGGTCCGCTCCG
>NZ_RBLU01000172.1 GCF_003989515.1 Curtobacterium sp. HSID17257 | reverse complement strand
CCGGCACGCCGATGTACGCCGCCTGCTCCGGCCGGAGCTCGGTCAGCCGCACCCCGAGGGCGTCGAGGTGCAGGCGCGCGACCTTCTCGTCCAGGTGCTTCGGCAGCACGGACACCCCGGTCGGGTACTCCTCGCGCTTCGTGTGCAGCTCGATCTGCGCGAGCACCTGGTTCGTGAACGAGTTGCTCATCACGAAGGACGGGTGCCCGGTCGCGTTGCCGAGGTTCATCAACCGCCCCTCGCTCAGCACCAGGACCGAGCGACCGTTCGGCAGCCGCCACTCGTGCACCTGCGGCTTGATCTCGACCTTCTCGACCCCGGGGAGCCCCTCGAGCCCCGCCATGTCGATCTCGTTGTCGAAGTGCCCGACGTTCGCGACCACCGCAAGGTGCTTCAGCGCGAGCACCTCCTCGACCCCGACGACGCCGAGGTTGCCGGTGCACGTCACGACGATGTCGACCTCGCCCGCGACGTCCGCGAGCCGCGCCACCTGGTACCCGTCCATCGCCGCCTGCAGTGCGCAGATCGGGTCGACCTCGGACACGATCACCCGGGCGCCCTGACCGCGCAGTGCCTCTGCCGCGCCCTTGCCGACGTCGCCGTAGCCCACGACGAACGCGACCTTGCCACCGATGAGCACGTCGGTCGCACGGTTCAACCCGTCGGGCAGCGAGTGGCGGATGCCGTACTTGTTGTCGAACTTCGACTTCGTCACCGAGTCGTTGACGTTGATCGCCGGGAAGCGCAGCTCACCCTTCCGCGCGAGCTCGTACAGCCGGTGCACCCCCGTGGTCGTCTCCTCGGTGACGCCCTGCACCTCGGCCGCGATGCGGGTCCACCGGTCGGGCGACCGCTCGAGCGACGCGGCCACGGTCGCGAGCACGATCCGCCACTCGGCACTCGCGTCGGCGCCGGGCTCCGGAGCGCGGCCCGCTGCCTCGGCGTCCGCACCGGTGTGCAGCAGCATCGTCGCGTCCCCGCCGTCGTCGAGGACCAGGTTCGGTCCGGTCCACGACTCCCCCGCGGCAGCGGCCTCGGCGCTCCAGTCGAAGACGCGGTCGGTGCACCACCAGTACTCGTCGAGCGTCTCGCCCTTCCACGCGAAGACCGGCACGCCCGCGGGCGACGTCGGGGTCCCCGTCGGGCCGACCGCGACCGCGGCGGCCGCCTCGTCCTGGGTGGAGAAGATGTTGCAGCTCGCCCACCGGACCTGCGCACCGAGGGCGACGAGGGTCTCGATGAGGACCGCGGTCTGCACCGTCATGTGCAGGGAGCCGGCGATGCGCGCGCCGGCGAGCGGCTGCGACGCGCCGAACTCCTCGCGCAGGGCCATCAACCCCGGCATCTCGTTCTCGGCCAGGCGGATCTGGTGGCGACCCGCCTCGGCGAGGGTCAGGTCGGCGACGCGGAACGGGGCGACGGTGCTGGTCTCGGTCGACATGGCGTCAGTCTGGCACGCCGGGAGGCGCGGATCGTCAGACGACGTCACGGACGCGGGGTGGGCGTCCAGACCGCACCGGGAGACGGCGGACGGGCCGGATCGCGTCGGGTGGGCGGGCGGCGGCGCACCCCACCGGGACCGCCGCGGGCCGCCTCAGTCGGCGGGCGCTGCGTCCCGCCGGATCGGCTCACGCCGGACGACGTCCCAGCCGCGCGGGACGCGCAGGCCGGCAGCGTGCCGGGCGCAGAGGTCGTACCCGTGCGGCTCGACGCGCGTGGAGAGGGGCCCGACGACGACCATGGAGTCGCCGTAGTCGTACGTGAGGGTCGCCGACGCGCTCGCGCCACAGGCGACCTTGCTGCAGATCCGTACGTCCTCCATACCGGCACCGACCCTACCGGTCGGAGCACCGGGACCACCTGCCGGCCGCGGCACGGTCCGCCGCGCACCCGACGCGTACGATGGCGGGATGCGTCGGAAGCACCCCACCGTCACCCCCGTCGACCGTGCCCGCGGTCGTTCCCGGCACGGACGCGGTGGCCGCTCGAGCGTGACCGGACCGGACCTGGCGCCCGTGATCACCCGCGCCGAGACCTTCGACCGGATCGTCGGCGACACCGCGCATTACCTGGTCGGCCTGTGGCCGGACGAGCTCGCGGGCGTGGTGTTCCAGGTGGCCGACATGCCGACGGACCAGGCACTGCCGGACCGGCTCCCCCGGTGGCGGGTCGACCGTGACGGGCGTCGGGTGACGCTGTTCCGCGTCCCCGTCGAGCGGGTCACGCGGAGTCCCGAGAAGGACGACACCGACCGCCGGGTGATCGTCGAGACGGCGGTGTTCCGCGCGGTCGGCGAGCTGATCGACAAGGACCCGTGGGACCTGGCGCCGGACCGCTACCGCCACTGGTGACCGACAGGGACCAGCGCCCACGGCCGGACCTCGCGCCGGACCGCTACCGTCACTGGTGACCGACAGGGACCAGCACCCACGGCCGGACCCGGCACCCGACCGCTCCCGCCACTGGTGACCGAGGGGCGTCAGGGGTAGACGCGCACCGGGGTCGAGACCTCGGTCGCCGGACGCACTGGGAACCCGCCGATGCCGTCGTCCGCGTCGTAGCTCACGCCCGCGACGAGCCCCTCGGCGCCCTCGATGACGAGCTGCGTCGACACCGGCACCTGCACGGTCGCCGTGCTGCCCGAGGCCACGTCGACCTCCTGCTCGCGGTCCCCGGACGTGATCGTGACGGTCGCGTCCGAGCGCGTCGGGTTGACGAGGTTCATCCGCGCACCGCCGCCCGGTGCCACGGCCGTCACGACGCGGTCGCCGAGGGGCTCGGCCGACGCGAACCAGCCGAGGTCGCTGCGGCCGTCGTCGGTCGGCTTCGTGGTGCGGGCACCGGCGACGAGCGGTTCGGTCGACGTCACCGTGAACGAGTAGCGCCCGTCCGGGAAGTCGTCGAGGGCGACGTCGGTGACGACCCCGGCCTCGGCGGTCGCGTTGACGGTCGAGCCGCCGCCGTCCGCGGTCGTGATCCCGACGGTCACCCGCGCGGCACGGTCACCGGGGACGAACAGGCGGAGCACCGGAGCGGCGTCCTCGGAGTCGTCGCCGCGCTGTGCCTCCTCGGCGCCCTGCAGCACGACGGCGGGGATCACCTGCGTCCGGGACGGCGCGGCCCCGCCGGAGACGACGTCGTAGCCACCCGGGGTGAGGGTCCGCACGATGCTCTCCTGCATGTGCGCGACGATCTGCCCGCCGGACGAGGTCACGTGCACGACCGTCGACCCCTGGTCGGACACGAAGCCGGACAGCGGCACGACCTTCTGCGTGTTCGGTGCGACGACGATGCCGGTCGTCCCCGGTGCCTGCACGGTGCCGGAGGCGTCGTACACGTCGAGGTCCACCGTGGCGTTGACGTCGGTCGGGTTGGACAGCGTGATCAGGCTGGTCCGTCCGGTCTCGGTCGAACCGCCCACCAGCCAGGTCGACTGGGTCGGGTCGTCGCACGACGCCGCGCCGAAGCCGACCAGGTCGCCGGAGGACACGCTCTGCGAGGTGCTGCCCGCCACCTGTGGCGTGCTGTCGCCGGCGGGTGCGGTGAGGAGCTGCGGGTCGCTGCCCCCGGTGGTGGACGCGCGGAGCGTCGAGCGGTCGACGGTGCTGCCGGTGGTGCCGGTGGCGACCTCCGACGACCCGACGGTGCTGGCCGTCGTCGCGTCGTTCCCGGACTCGTCGGACAGACGCAGCGCGCTGCCGGCGCACACCCGCTCGGCGTCGGCGGGCACCGGTGTGACGAGCCGGCCGGCCGGTCGCACGGCGGGACTCTCGGTGCCGATCGCGTGGGCGGCCGTCACGGCCCCGGCAGCGACGACCACGGCCACCGCGGTCGCGGTGCCGCGGACGACCCACCGTCGGACGGACCGGTGCTCGGTGCTCATTCGTCGCGCTCCTCGTCGAAGGTGGTGGCGGGTTCCTCGGCCTCGATGACGTTCGAGGTGGCACGGCGTCGGCGCGGCGCGGTGGGGACGGCGAGCAGGGCCGCTGCCCCGAACACGACGCCGAGCACGACGAGGTACAGCACGTGCGTCGCCCGTGTCGCGGCCGAGCCGGTGGACACCCGGTCGACGTCGCCCTCGTAGTGGAAGAGCCTCCCGGAGGCGGTCTCGCCGATGCTCGTGAAGCGGGCGTCCTGGCCGATCGCCCCGGCTGCCCGGTCGTGCACCTCCTGCGCGCCGTCGGCGTCCGGCCCGTCGTCGAGCAGCACGAACGAGATGCCGAGCTGGCGCAGCGCCGGTTCGGGGTCGTAGCCGCTGCGGCTCGCGAGGTTGCCGGCCAGGGTCGCCAGCTGCGCGCCCGACCGACTGAGACGGAGCGCTGTCGAGTCGAGGGTCGTCTGGTCGTCGAGCGTCGACCCCTGGCCACGCTCGAGCGACACCGCGAGCGAGCCGTCGGTCTGCGGCTCGACCACGAGCGTGCCGACGTCCGGGTTCGCCTGGGCCTCCGCGTTCACGTAGGCGCTCAGGACCCGTCCCGTCGTCGGACGCAGGAGCGTGTCGCCGAGGGTGGACGCGGCGAAGGCGGGCGCGACCGCGACCCCGGCGAGGACCGCTGCGACGAGTCCGGCGACCGGAGCGGTGCGTGGCAGGACGTCGATGCCGATCGAGGCGGCGACGACGATGCCGAGGGCCATCACGGACAGCGCGCTGCCGGGCCAGACGATCGTCGTGGTCGACCCGACCCCGGTGACGGTGAGGTGCGTCGCCCCGAAGGCCGTCGCGTAGCCGAGGAGCGCCAGCAGGAGCGCCGCACCGGCCACGGCCCAGCGGTGCCCGAGGAGTGCCCCGACCGCGAGCAGGACGACCGGCAGCGCGAGGACGGCCATGGCGACGGGCAGGACCGACGCGGCGAGCCCGAGGGGCGACGTCGCGGGGAGCCACCCGCTCCAGTCCGGCAGCA
>NZ_RBLU01000171.1 GCF_003989515.1 Curtobacterium sp. HSID17257 | reverse complement strand
TCGCACCGCACCGTCCGCCGCCGGCAGCAGCAGGTCGGCGCTGACGGGACGCCCGGCCCCCGCGCGACCGGACGCCGTCACCGTGGCCCGCCGCTCCGCCAGGTACCCGTGGCCGTCGCCGATGCCGGTCCACACCGAGCCGCTCACCCGCAGCGTGACGTCGGCACCCGGCCAGGCCCCGAGGGCGACGAGCGCTCCGCCGCGCTGTCGCAACCGCGCGGACAGCCGGGAGACGTCGCCGGGCACGACCCGGCCGAGCGGTCGGGTCAGGACGATCTGCGCCACGTCGGCGAGCGCCGCGGTCACCGTGAGCCACTGGTCGCCCGGGTCGGGCACGAGCACGAGCCGCTCGAGGTCGATACCCATCGCCGCCGCTGCCTCGACCCCGAAGGACGGCACCCCGACCACGGCGCACCAGGCTCCCTCTGTCGAGGCCGCCTGCAGCATGGTCATGGCGAGCAGCACGGACTCCTGCACGGCGTAGGAGCCCCCGACCCGGATCGCACCGCCGGGCAGCAGCGGCTGCAGGGCGTCGGCGGTGGGGAGCCCCTGGGCGTCGACGCGGGGCGCTTCCATCTCGGACACCCGGGAGCGCAGCGCCGTGATGCGTTCGAGCGCAGCACGGGCGTCCCCCAGGTGGTCGACGCGCCGGGTCGGGCGGGCCGCCCCCGACCGGCCCCCGGGGCGAGCAGGGACATCCGGGCGAGCAGGGGCATCCGGCCCGGTCGCCCCCTCGGGCCCGGGCGACAGGAGTGCGGCCGCCGTCTGCATGCCCTCATATTCGAACATGTGTTCGATGATGTCAACCGGGTCCGACATCCGGTGGACACCGTGGTCGAACACCCGTTCGACACGCCCGGCATCACCAGGAGGCGGTGATCCCCAGGGCCCCGAACACCGACCGCGTCTTCGTCTCGACCTCGTCCGCCTCGTCCGACGCGACCGAGGACCACGTCACCGCACCCCCGGCCCCGAACGTCCGCGACCGTTCCGCACCTCGGTCGTCCAGCACCGTCACCAGTGTGCGGATGGCCACCGACAGGTCGACCGAGCCGTCCGCCGAGAAGTACCCGACGACCCCCGAGTACACGCCCCTCGGCGCCCCCTCGAGCCGGTCGGCGATCGCCATCGCGCTGGTCTTCGGCGCCCCCGTCATCGATCCGGGCGGGAACGCAGCGCGCACGAGGGCCGCACGGGACGCCCCTGCCGGCAGCGCGGCCGAGACCGTCGACACGAGCTGGTGCACGGTCGCGTAGGTCTCGACGTCGCAGAGCCGCTCCACGTGCACCGACCCGGGTACCGCCGTGCGGAGCAGGTCGTTCCGCAGCAGGTCGACGATCATCACGTTCTCGGCGCGGTCCTTCGCGCTCGCCGCGAGCGCCGCGCGCGCCGCGGCGTCGCGTCCCGGGTCCGTGTCGCGGGGCCGCGTGCCCTTGATCGGCTCGGCGACCACCGTTCCGTCGGCGTCCACCTGTAGGAACCGCTCCGGGGACCGGCTGGCGACCCGCAGCGGGCCGAGTCGCAGCCAGGCGCCGAACGGGACGGGGTCCGCACGGCGCAGTCGCAGGTACTCGACCAGGTGCGGGTCGGTGGCGGGCGGGAGCGGGGCCTCCCGTCCGGACGCGCCGACCGCGAAGGCGGTCGTGAGGCACACCTGGAACGCGTTCCCCTCGCGGATCTCGGCGCGGCACGCCTCGACCGCGGCCTCGTACGCGTCGCGGGACACGCGTCCGTCGGCGACGGTCTGGAGGCCCGCAGCACCGTCCGGCACGTCGGCCGGCGGCCGTCCCGTGTGCGGCCCCGCCAGCCACGCACGGTTCGCCGCACTGGCTGTCGGTTCGTCGTCGGCCACCAGGGCGAGCGCCCAGGCGCGACCGTCGGCGTGCACGACGAGCGCCCGGTCCGCGAAGCGCAGGTCGGCGTCCGCGTGCGCCGCGGTGCGGTCGGGTCCACCGGACTCCCGGCCGAGCTCGTACCCGAGGAACCCGACCCAACCGAGCGCGAAGCCGCAGCCGGGCACCGGCGCGTCGAGCAGCGGTGTCCGCGTCAGCAGGTCGTCGAGCACGGCGAACGCCGGACGGTCCTCGGACCGGGACGTCCCGAACCACCGCCGTGCCGCGGGCGGGACGTCGAGCACCGCACGTCGGTCCTCGTGCCGGAACCGCGTCGCGAAAGGCCCGTCCGTGTGGGCGAGGAGCGACCACCGGGCGCGTCCGCGAGCGGCCTCTGGAGCACCCTCCGGCAGCCCGGAGTCGAGCCAGACGACGTCGGACGTGGTGGCGGCCGCCAGCGCACCGAGGTCCGGCGCGACGTCGAGCCGCCGCGCGAGGACCCGCGCTCGGGTCAGACCGCGGCGATCGTCCACGAGGCGGCGTGCGCGGCGCCGGGAGCCAGCACGACGAGCCCGGCCTCCTCGCCCGCGTTGAAGGCGTCCGGTGCGCAGGTCATCGGCTCGACCGCGAGGCCGACGCGGTGGTACTCCGGCACGACGTGGTCGGCGGTGTGCACCTGCGCCCAGCCGCACTCCGGCCCGAAGGACACCCGGACGCCGTGGCCGTCCGCCGCGGTGAGCGCGATCGTCGCCAGTCCCTCGGCGTCGCGGTCGAAGCCGGTGAACGCGTGGTCGATGAACCGCTCGCCGATCGGGGTCGCCGTCCGCAGGTCGAACTCGTCGTGCACGGGGGCCAGACCGGTCGGCACGAGACGGTCCTCGGTGACCTCGAGCACCTCGGCGGCGGGCAGGGTCAGGGTCCAGTCGTCGACACGGCCCTCGCCGGCGACGAGGTACGGGTGCGGGCCGGTCCCCCACGGAGCCGCGTCCCCACCGGTGTTGGTGCCGGTGACGGTCGTGTGCAGGCCGTCGGCATCGACGCGGTACTCGACGAGCACCTCGACACGGTACGGGTACCCCTCCTGCGCCGGGACCGTCGTGGCGAGCACGGCACGGTCGGGCTCGTGGGCCACGGTGCGGAAGTCGGTCCACGCGACGAGCCCGTGCAGCGCGTGGTGCCGCTTCGGCTCGGTCAGCGCGAGCTCGTGGTCCTGCCCGCCGAACGAGTAGCGGCCGTCGACGACCCGGTTCGGCCACGGCGCGAGGACGGCGCCGCGGAAGGCCGGACGGACCTCGTCGGCGGAGAACGGCACGACCAGGTCGCGTCCGTCGGCCCGGAGGGTCCGGAGCGACGCACCGACCGAGGCGATCTCGGCGGTGTACCCGCCGGCGGTGATCGTCAGGGCGGATCCGGACAGCGGGGCTCCGGCCAGGGGCGCGTCGTTGCTCATGCGCAACAGCGTAGTGGGACCGGGAGGCCCGGACGGACGCCGGCGGGCCGGCTGCTGACTGCCAGCTCGCAGCTGGCAGCTGCCGACTGCCAGCCCCTCGGAACGACGAAACCCCCGCCGGATGTCCGGCGGGGGCTTCGTGTCTGGGTGGATCTGAGGGGACTCGAACCCCTGACCCCCTGCATGCCATGCAGGTGCGCTACCAGCTGCGCCACAGACCCATGTTCACTTCTTCGCTGTGCTCACCGTTCCCGGCGGCACCATGGAAGCGTACACCACGCGAACGCCGGGTGACGAAATCGACTCCGTCACCCGGGCGCGTCGCGCTACGCCGTGTGGTCGACGGGCAGCTCGAGCGGGATCGTCGGGCAGTCCGACCAGAGGCGCTCGAGCGAGTAGTACTGGCGGTCTTCCTCGTGGAAGACGTGCACCACGATGTCGCCGAAGTCGATGAGGACCCAGCGGCCCTCGGTCCGGCCCTCGCGCCGGAGCGGCTTGGCGCCGGCGGCGATCAGGCGGTCCTCGACCTCGTCCGCGATGGCGAGCACGTTGCGCTCGTTCCGGCCGGTCGCGAGCAGGAACACGTCGGTGAGCTGTAGCGGCCCGGTCACGTCGAGGGCGACGAGGTCTTCGGCCTGCTTCGCGTCGGCCGCCTGGGCGGCGATCTGCACGAGTTCCAGTGCGCGTGAGGAGGCGGTCACGGAGTCCTTCCGGTCGTCGGCACCGCGCTCTGCGGGTCCGTGTGGTGGGTCCTGATCATAGGCCACCCCGCCGACAGCGACCAGGCCGGTGGGCCGGGTCGGGCGACGGGGTGACGTTCGACGAGGGGTCCGGCGGGCGGTCAGCCGCCGAAGTGGGTGGTGAGCAGGGCGACGATGATGACGCCCGCCGCAGCGAGGCCGACGGCCCCGACGGTGACACCGAGGATGACCGGCGTCCGGGACTCCTTCGGCTTCGCGGCGGCGAGCACGACCTGTCGAGTCGAGGTGTGGCTCGAGATCGCGCGGCTCGCTCGGACGGGGCTCGCGTCGGTCTCCGGCTGCTCGTCGTGCTGCTCGAGCAGACGGTCGACCTCGGCCCCGTCGATGGGACGGTGCGAACCGGTGGACGACAGCGAGGCCGGCAGGTCGATCGACCCGGTCAGGATGACCTCACCGGTGGCGTTCAACGCACCGGTGGGGTCCGCCAGCGCGGAGTTCGGCAGCACGATCGAGTTGGTGTCCTGCACGGCGACGCGGCGGGTGCCCGTCACGTCGTGCACCTCGGCGTCGTCGGTGTGCCTGGCCTGCTGGGTCCAGTGACCGGCCGGCGGCTCGAAGGCCGTGGTCACCGGCTTCGGCTCGGGACTCCGCCGGAACGCCGCGGGGACGCGCGGCGCATCGGCGTCCGCGTCGCCTCCACTGCCGGCACCGTCGCCCCGGCTGCTGGTGCCGTCGTCGGACCGTCGCGCGGTCGCGGGCGTCGGACGCTGGACCGGGACCTCGTTCGTGTCGTCGTCGAGCGACAGCGGGAACACGACCGGCGTCGAGGCCGTCGGCGCCGGTGCCGGTGCCGGCTCCTGGGCAGCGTCGTCGTCCGCATCGGAACCCTCGGCGTCGTCGGCACCCGTGTCGTCGGCACCCGTGTCGTCGTTCTCCGGCGGGGCCCAGGTCGTCCGGTGACGTCGGGGCTCCTCGGCGTGCGCAGCGGCCTCGCTCAGGGGTTCGATCGCGTCCGGGGACCCGTCGGCTTCGGTCGCCTGGGCA
>NZ_RBLU01000170.1 GCF_003989515.1 Curtobacterium sp. HSID17257 | reverse complement strand
TGCGTCGGGCTCGGTCCGGGACGTGGGCGCCGGGTCGAACAGCCGCGGCTCGTCGATGCGCTCGGTGTCGTCGCCGACCGCGTCGAGCAGGTCCGCGACGCGTCCGACCCCGGGCAGGACGGCGTCCGGGTCGGCGTCGAGCCAGGGGGCGAGCACGAACGCCCGCTCCCCCGCTCGCGGGTGCGGGACGGTGAGCGTGTCCGTGTCGATCCGCAGGTCGTCGACCGCGATCACGTCCAGGTCGAGCGTGCGGTCGCCCCAGCGGACCTCACGGGTGCGCCCGTGGTCGTCCTCGATCCGGTGCAGGGCGTCGAGGAGCTCCTGCGGCGCCAGGTCGGTGTCGACGACGACCACGCCGTTGCGGTACCGGGGCTTGGTGTCGTCGAGCCCGTCGAGCGTCAGGGCGACGGACTCCACCTCGTGGCTCGACGCCACCGGGTGGATGGCCGGAGCCGCGGCGATCGCCTGCGCAGCGGCCCGCAGGGTGCTCCCGCGGTCGCCGAGGTTCGCGCCGAGGGCGACGACCGCCCGGCTCACTCTTCTTCCTCGGCGGAGACCGAGCCACCGCGGGTGCGGCGGATGGTGATCGAGACGTCGGTGAACGGCACCGTGATCGGCGCCTGGGGCTTGTGCACCGTGACCTCGACCGCGAGCGCCGCACGGTGGGTGAGCACCGCGGCGGCGATGCGCTCGGCGAGGGTCTCGATGAGGTCCACCGGCCCGCCCTCGATCTCGGCGACGACCTGCTCGGCGACGACCCCGTAGTGCACGGTGTCCGCCAGGTCGTCGGACCCGGACGACACCCGGGCGTCGACCTCGACCGCGACGTCGACGACGAAGTCCTGGCCGTCGGCGCGCTCGTGGTCGAACACGCCGTGGTTCCCCCGGGCACGGACCCCGGTCAGTCGGATGGTGTCCCTCACGATCGTGCTGCCCTCCAGGCATCCCAGACGTCGAGCACCGCACGGGTCGGTGCGGGGTCGTGCACGCGCACCCCCCACGCGCCGCGTTCGGCGGCGAGCAGGCTGATGGCGGCGGTGGCGAGGTCGCGGTCACGCGGGGGCGCACCGGCAGCGCTGCCGACCCCGTCGAGGAACCGCTTGCGGGAGGCGGCGACGAGCACCGGCAGCCCGATCGAGGCGAAGCGTTCGTAGCCGGCCAGGATCTCCCAGTTCTGCGCGCCCTGCTTGGCGAAGCCGAGGCCGGGGTCGATGACCACCTGCTCCTCGCGCACGCCCAGGACGATCAGCTCGGCGACCCGGAGCTCGACCTCGCGGCGGACCTCGTCCACGGCGTGGGCGTACACGGCGTTCCGGTGCATCCGGTCGCTGTGCCCGCGCCAGTGCATCACGACGAAGCCGGCCCCGGTGTCGCGGACGACCCGGGCCATGTCGTCGTCGGCGAGACCGCCCGACACGTCGTTCACGATCGCGGCCCCGGCCTCGACCGCGCGCTCGGCCGTCGATGCGTTCATGGTGTCGACGCTCACCGCGATGCCCTCGGACACGAGCTGCCGGACGACCGGCAGGACGCGCTGCTGCTCGACCTCGACGGGCACCCGGTCGGCACCGGGCCGGGTGGACTCCCCGCCCACGTCGACCAGGTCCGCACCCGCAGCGACGAGGTCCCGGGCGTGGGTGACCGCCGCGTCGACCGCCAGGTGCAGACCACCGTCGCTGAACGAGTCCGGCGTGACGTTGAGGATGCCCATCACGCGGGTGCGGTCGTCGGACCCGCCAGCGGCACCGCTCGGGGTGCGGTCAGGCCGACGACCGGTCACGATCTCCGGCACCGGAGCCGGTGCACGGAGGTCGATCGCGACGGTCGGCGGTTCCGCCGCGGCAGCGCGCGCCGCCTGTTCGGCGGCGCGCGCGTGGTCCGCCTCGGCGAGGCGACGCGAGCGTCTCGTCGGCAGGTCGGTCATGCCGGCCTACGCGGGGGCGATACCGGGGTTGCCGAACGGGCGGCGACGGGGCTTCGACGACGACTCGGTGTCGCCCTGCTCCGCCGCGGTCGACGCGGCCTTGCCCGGGAACTCGATCGCGGGCAGGTTCGACACCGGCCGACGGTCGCTCGAGAGCCACTGCGGGCGCTCCGGGAGCTTGCGGACGTCCTTGAAGATCTCGACGAGCTCCGGCGCGTCCAGCGTCTCCTTCTCGAGGAGCTCGCCGGCCAGGCGGTCGAGGATGTCGCGGTTGTCGTTGAGCACCTGGTAGGCCTCGTCGTGCGCGGCCTCGAGCAGGGCACGGGTCTCGGCGTCGACCGTCTCGGCGATGTTCTCCGAGTAGTCGCGACCGCTGCTGCCGCCCATCTCGCGACCGACGAACGGCTCGCTGGAACCCGAACCGAGCTTGACGGAACCGACCGCGCGGCTCATGCCGTATTCGGTCACCATCTTGCGTGCGGTCGACGTGGCCTTCTCGATGTCGTTCGACGCTCCCGTGGTCGGGTCGTGGAACACGATCTCCTCGGCGACACGGCCACCCATGGCGTAGGTGAGCTGGTCGAGGAGCTCGTTGCGGGTCACGGAGTACTTGTCCTCGAGCGGGAGCACCATCGTGTAGCCGAGGGCACGGCCGCGCGGCAGGATCGTGATCTTCGTGACCGGGTCGGTGTGGCGCATCGCAGCGGCAGCGAGGGCGTGACCACCCTCGTGGTACGCCGTGATCAGCTTCTCCTGGTCGGACATGATGCGCGTGCGGCGCTGCGGACCGGCCATGACGCGGTCGACGGCCTCGTCCAGCGCACGGTTGTCGATGAGCTGCGCGTTCGAGCGGGCGGTGAGCAGGGCGGCCTCGTTGAGGACGTTCGCCAGGTCGGCACCCGTGAAGCCGGGCGTCTTGCGGGCGAGGAGCTCGAGGTCGACGCTCGCGGCGAGCGGCTTGCCCTTCGCGTGCACCTCGAGGATCTGCTTGCGGCCACCGAGCGACGGGGCGTCGACGCCGATCTGGCGGTCGAAGCGGCCCGGACGCAGGAGCGCGGGGTCGAGGACGTCGGGACGGTTCGTCGCGGCGATCAGGATGACGTTCGTCTTGCCGTCGAAGCCGTCCATCTCGACGAGGAGCTGGTTCAGCGTCTGCTCGCGCTCGTCGTTGCCGCCGCCGATGCCGGCACCACGGTGCCGACCCACGGCGTCGATCTCGTCGATGAAGACGATGGCCGGCGAGTTCGCCTTCGCCTGCTCGAACAGGTCACGGACACGACTGGCACCGACACCGACGAACATCTCGACGAAGTCCGAACCGGAGATCGAGTAGAACGGCACGCCGGCCTCGCCGGCGACGGCGCGTGCGAGCAGGGTCTTGCCGGTGCCGGGAGGGCCGTACAGCAGCACGCCCTTCGGGATCTTCGCGCCGACGGCCTGGAACTTCGCGGGCTCCTGCAGGAACTCCTTGATCTCGTGGAGTTCCTCGATCGCCTCGTCCGAACCGGCGACGTCGGCGAAGGAGACCTGCGGGTTCTCCTTGTTGTTCATCTTCGCCTTGGACTTGCCGAACTGCATGACCTTCGAGCCGCCGCCCTGGGCGCTCGAGAGCAGGAACCAGAACAGGGCACCGATGATCAGGAAGGGCAGGATGATGCCGAGGAGCGACAGGAACCAGTTGCCCTGCTGCACCGTGTCGTTGTACCCGTCGGGCAGGTTGGCGTCGTTGACGGCCTTGATGACCTCTTCGCCGCGCGGCGTGGAGTAGTAGAACTGCTCCTTCGCGTTGCCGTCCTTCAGCGTGAGGTCGACGCGCTGCTCGGTCGAGTTGACGACCACGGACGAGACCTTGCCGTCGGCGAGCTGCTCGAGACCCTTCTGGGTGTCGATCTGCTGCGTGCCGGACTGCGCGATGACGCTCCAGCCGATGAAGATGCCGACCAGCGCGATGAGCACGTAGAGGTACGGGCCGCGGAAGATGCGCTTGAAGTTCATGTGATCCGGGCGCGAGGGCCCGACACCTTTCTCTGCCGGAGTTGCGTGGAGGTCAGCATACGGCGGTGACTCTGTGGCGAGAATGGGTGTCCTCTGCGGGCGAACTCCACCCGTGCCCGGAGGGAGCCGTACGGGCCGTCCGGCGGTCCGGACGGCCCGGTGGCCCTCAGGAGTAGACGTGCGGCGCGAGCACGCCGATGCCCCGCAGGTTGCGGTAGCGCTCGTCGAAGTCCAGGCCGTAGCCGACCACGAAGGCGTCGGGGATCTCGAAGCCGGCGTACTTCACGTCGACCTCGACCTTGGCGGCCTCGGGCTTGCGGAGCAGCGCGACGATCTCGACGCTCGCGGCGCCGCGGGACTCGAGGTTCTGCTTGAGCCAGGACAGCGTCAGGCCGGAGTCGATGATGTCCTCGACGATGATGACGTCGCGGCCGTGCAGGTCGGTGTCGAGGTCCTTGAGGATCCGCACGACGCCGGACGACTTCGTGCCGGAGCCGTACGACGAGACCGCCATCCAGTCCATGCGGGCCTGCATCTTCAGGTGCCGCGAGAAGTCCGCCATGACCATGACGGCGCCCTTCAGCACGCCGACGAGCAGCGGGTCCTTGCCCGCGTAGTCACGGTCGACCACCGCGGCGAGTTCGGCGAGCTTCTCGTCGATCTGCTCGGGGGTGAAGAGCACTTCGGACAGGTCTGCCTGGACGTCGGAGAGTTCCACCGGTCCAGGGTAACCGTCAGGACGGGGCGCTGAACGCCAGCCGGTCGCCGTCCCGGGCGGCACGCACACCCGGCAGGTCGATCGGTCCCTGCCCCCGCCAGTCGGTGACCAGTCGGCAGACCTCGAGGGTCTGCGTCCGCGACAGCGTCACCCCGAACTCCCCCTCGACGGCCAGCCGCACGAGTCGCTGCCGGAGCGCCGGCGGGTTCGCCTGCAGCTCGGGCACGGACAGCGAGATGCCCGCCTCGGAGTGCTCGGCGAGGTCCTCCGCCATCTCCTCGGCGAAGTGGTCGAGCGCCGCGGCGTCCTCGCGGAGCTGCTCCGCCGTGCGGGCGAGCGCCTCGGGCACCCCGGCGCCGAGCTCGCGCTCCAGCACGGGCATGAGTGCGGTCCGCACCCGCACGCGGGCGTACGCGGGGTCGTCGTTCTGCGGGTCGTCCCACGGCACGAGCCCGGCGGCGACGGTCGCCTGCCGCGTGGTGTGCCGACGGACGCCGAGGAGCGGACGGCCGTAGGCCGGTCCGGCGGTCCGCCGCACCAGCGGTGGCATGCCGGACAGCGCGTCCGGCCCGCTGCCGCGCAGCAGGCCGAGCAGCACCGTCTCCGCCTGGTCGTCGAGCGTGTGCCCGAACAGCACCAGGGGCGAGCCCGTGTCGGCGGCGACCTGCGCGATCGA
>NZ_RBLU01000169.1 GCF_003989515.1 Curtobacterium sp. HSID17257 | reverse complement strand
TTGAGTCCGGCGGCGTCCTACTCTCCCACAAGGTCCCCCTTGCAGTACCATCGGCGCTGAGAGGCTTAGCTTCCGGGTTCGGAATGTGACCGGGCGTTTCCCTCTCGCTATGACCACCGGAACACTGTCGACCCAGATCCTGGATCAAACCATTGTTCCTTCAGAGCATTGCTGAAGTATTCAGTTTGATTCCCGATCGTCTGTCGGGAACCACAAAGTGGACGCGAGCCCGCAGCGGTGAACCGCCACGGTAAAAAGTGTGTTGTCAAGTCTTCGGCTTATTAGTACCGGTCAGCTCCACGGGTCGTTAGTCCCCGCTTCCACATCCGGCCTATCAACCCAGTAGTCTGCTGGGAGCCTCTCACACTCAAGGTGCATGGAAATCTCATCTCGAAGACGGCTTCCCGCTTAGATGCTTTCAGCGGTTATCCGGTCCGAACGTAGCTAATCAGCGGTGCCCTTGGCAGAACAACTGACACACCAGAGGTTCGTCCATCCCGGTCCTCTCGTACTAGGGATAGATCTTCTCAAATTTCCAACGCGCGCAGCGGATAGGGACCGAACTGTCTCACGACGTTCTAAACCCAGCTCGCGTACCGCTTTAATGGGCGAACAGCCCAACCCTTGGGACCTACTCCAGCCCCAGGATGCGACGAGCCGACATCGAGGTGCCAAACCATGCCGTCGATATGGACTCTTGGGCAAGATCAGCCTGTTATCCCCGAGGTACCTTTTATCCGTTGAGCGACAGCGCTTCCACAAGCCACTGCCGGATCACTAGTCCCGACTTTCGTCCCTGCTCGACCTGTCAGTCTCACAGTCAAGCTCCCTTGTGCACTTACACTCGCCACCTGATTGCCAACCAGGTTGAGGGAACCTTTGGGCGCCTCCGTTACTCTTTGGGAGGCAACCGCCCCAGTTAAACTACCCATCAGGCACTGTCCATGAACCCGATCAGGGTCCTACGTTAGACATCCAAAGTGACCAGAGTGGTATTTCAACAATGACTCCACGAACACTAGCGTGCCCGCTTCACAGTCTCCCACCTATCCTACACAAGCCACTCCGAACACCAATACCAAACTGTAGTAAAGGTCACGGGGTCTTTCCGTCCTGCTGCGCGTAACGAGCATCTTTACTCGTAGTGCAATTTCGCCGAGTTCGCGGTTGAGACAGCTGGGAAGTCGTTACGCCATTCGTGCAGGTCGGAACTTACCCGACAAGGAATTTCGCTACCTTAGGATGGTTATAGTTACCACCGCCGTTTACTGGGGCTTAAATTCAGAGCTTCGCCCGAGGGCTAACCCTTCCTCTTAACCTTCCAGCACCGGGCAGGCGTCAGTCCGTATACATCGTCTTGCGACTTCGCACGGACCTGTGTTTTTAGTAAACAGTCGCTTCCCACTGGTCTCTGCGGCCTTCAACGCTCAACGACGAGAAGTCGTATCACGTGTCCGGCCCCCCTTCTCCCGAAGTTACGGGGGCATTTTGCCGAGTTCCTTAACCACGATTCTCTCGATCTCCTTGGTATTCTCTACCTGACCACCTGAGTCGGTTTCGGGTACGGGCGGCTGCAACCTCGCGTCGATGCTTTTCTCGGCAGCATAGGATCACTGATTTCCCCTTACGGGTACGCGTCGGATCTCAGGCACGCAGACGACGGATTTGCCTATCGTCAGCCCTACATCCTTACACCAGGTTCACCTTACGGATACCATCGCCTGGCTCAGCTACCTTCCTGCGTCACACCTGTTCATACGCTAGCCGCACCAGCATGGGGTCGAGCGTTAGACCGGACACCATCACCCCGAAGGGATCCGGAACATCCGGGTTAGGACTCTTAGCACCACTGGATTAGCTTGGGCGGTTGTTCGCCGGTACGGGAATATCAACCCGTTGTCCATCGACTACGCCTGTCGGCCTCGCCTTAGGTCCCGACTTACCCAGGGCGGATTAACCTGGCCCTGGAACCCTTGGTCTTTCGGAGGACGGGTTTCTCACCCGTCTTTCGCTACTCATGCCTGCATTCTCACTCGTGTGGCGTCCACGGCTGGATTACTCCGCCGCTTCACTCGCCACACGACGCTCTCCTACCACTCCGCACGACTGAACCACGAAGGCTTGTCTGTGTGCGAAATCTACAACTTCGGCGGTGTGCTTGAGCCCCGTTACATTGTCGGCGCGGAATCACTTGACCAGTGAGCTATTACGCACTCTTTCAAGGGTGGCTGCTTCTAAGCCAACCTCCTGGTTGTCTGTGCAACTCCACATCCTTTCCCACTTAGCACACGCTTAGGGGCCTTAGTTGGTAGTCTGGGTTGTTTCCCTCTCGACGATGAAGCTTATCCCCCACCGTCTCACTGCTGCGCTCTCACTCACCGGCATTCGGAGTTTGGCTGACGTCAGTAACCTGTTGAGGCCCATCGGCCATCCAGTAGCTCTACCTCCGGCGAGAAACACGCAACGCTGCACCTAAATGCATTTCGGAGAGAACCAGCTATCACGAAGTTTGATTGGCCTTTCACCCCTATCCACAGCTCATCCCCTCCATTTTCAACTGAAGTGGGTTCGGTCCTCCACGACGTCTTACCGTCGCTTCAACCTGGCCATGGATAGATCACTTCGCTTCGGGTCTAGGACATGCGACTGTATCGCCCTATTCAGACTCGCTTTCGCTACGGCTGCCCCACACGGGTTAACCTCGCCACATATCACTAACTCGCAGGCTCATTCTTCAAAAGGCACGCCGTCACCCCTACAAGGAGGCTCCGACGGTTTGTAAGCAAACGGTTTCAGGTACTATTTCACTCCCCTCCCGGGGTACTTTTCACCTTTCCCTCACGGTACTTGTCCGCTATCGGTCATCTGGGAGTATTTAGGCTTATCAGGTGGTCCTGACAGATTCACACGGGATTTCTCGGGCCCCGTGCTACTTGGGATACACATCCGGCCATAACACCATTTCGTCTACGGGGCTGGCACCCACTACGGCCCGGCTTTCAAACCGGTTCGACTATGATGCGCTGTAACCGCCCCAGTCCGGCAGAACTGAGCGACGTGTCCCACAACCCCGACCATGCAACGCCCGCCGGCTATCACACATGATCGGTTTAGCCTCATCCGCTTTCGCTCGCCACTACTCACGGAATCACATGTTGTTTTCTCTTCCTGTGGGTACTGAGATGTTTCACTTCCCCACGTTCCCTCTACCCGCCCTATATATTCAGGCGGGAGTCACCAGGTCACAAAAGCGCCCAGCGGGGTTTCCCCATTCGGAAATCCTCGGCTCACAGCTCGATTATCAGCTCCCCGAGGCTTATCGCAGATTTCTACGTCCTTCTTCGGCTCCAGATGCCAAGGCATCCACCGTTTGCTCTTAGAAACTTGACCACAAAGATTAAAAATTGCAATCCACTCACAACGTGACCCACCCAAAGGCCGGTCAACCATTGCAAGCGATTTTCAAAGATGCTCGCGTCCACTGTGTAGTTCTCAACATACGATCGGCACCACACTCCCCCAACCGGAACCGGTCAGCTTCATGTGGCCCATCGAAGAACCATGCGGATCACTCCGCCGGCTCAACCCCCAACCAGGTCACACCCGGTCAGGAAGCCTGGTCCCTCAGGACCCAACAACGTGCACCAGCCGACCCGCCCACCCCGACCCGTTCCAACCCGACCCCTGAAGGCCTGGCGTACTGAGACCGGAAGCGAACGCTCCCGACTGCACTGTCAATGTTCCACCCATGAGCTACCGGCAACCACGTTCGGGTTGCATCGGCGCCTGAACCGAACACCTGCAAGCAGGGCCGGTCAGATGCTCCTTAGAAAGGAGGTGATCCAGCCGCACCTTCCGGTACGGCTACCTTGTTACGACTTAGTCCTAATCACCGATCCCACCTTCGACGGCTCCTTCCACAAGGGTTAGGCCACCGGCTTCGGGTGTTACCGACTTTCATGACTTGACGGGCGGTGTGTACAAGGCCCGGGAACGTATTCACCGCAGCGTTGCTGATCTGCGATTACTAGCGACTCCGACTTCATGAGGTCGAGTTGCAGACCTCAATCCGAACTGAGACCGGCTTTTTGGGATTCGCTCCACCTTACGGTATCGCAGCCCTTTGTACCGGCCATTGTAGCATGCGTGAAGCCCAAGACATAAGGGGCATGATGATTTGACGTCATCCCCACCTTCCTCCGAGTTGACCCCGGCAGTCTCCTATGAGTCCCCGCCATAACGCGCTGGCAACATAGAACGAGGGTTGCGCTCGTTGCGGGACTTAACCCAACATCTCACGACACGAGCTGACGACAACCATGCACCACCTGTACACCGACCACAAGGGGGCGACCATCTCTGGCCGTTTCCGGTGTATGTCAAGCCTTGGTAAGGTTCTTCGCGTTGCATCGAATTAATCCGCATGCTCCGCCGCTTGTGCGGGCCCCCGTCAATTCCTTTGAGTTTTAGCCTTGCGGCCGTACTCCCCAGGCGGGGCGCTTAATGCGTTAGCTACGACACAGAAACCGTGGAAAGGTCCCTACATCTAGCGCCCAACGTTTACGGCGTGGACTACCAGGGTATCTAATCCTGTTCGCTCCCCACGCTTTCGCTCCTCAGCGTCAGTTACGGCCCAGAGATCTGCCTTCGCCATCGGTGTTCCTCCTGATATCTGCGCATTCCACCGCTACACCAGGAATTCCAATCTCCCCTACCGCACTCTAGTCTGCCCGTACCCACTGCAAGCCCGAGGTTGAGCCTCGGGATTTCACAGCAGACGCGACAAACCGCCTACGAGCTCTTTACGCCCAATAATTCCGGACAACGCTTGCACCCTACGTATTACCGCGGCTGCTGGCACGTAGTTAGCCGGTGCTTTTTCTGCAGGTACCGTCACTTTCGCTTCTTCCCTACTAAAAGAGGTTTACAACCCGAAGGCCGTCATCCCTCACGCGGCGTTGCTGCATCAGGCTTTCGCCCATTGTGCAATATTCCCCACTGCTGCCTCCCGTAGGAGTCTGGGCCGTGTCTCAGTCCCAGTGTGGCCGGTCACCCTCTCAGGCCGGCTACCCGTCGTCGCCTTGGTGAGCCATTACCTCACCAACAAGCTGATAGGCCGCGAGTCCATCCCCAACCAAAAAATCTTTCCACCACCAGACCATGCGGCCAGTGATCATATCCAGTATTAGACGTCGTTTCCAACGCTTATCCCAGAGTCAGGGGCAGGTTACTCACGTGTTACTCACCCGTTCGCCACTAATCACAGGAGCAAGCTCCTGATCATCGTTCGACTTGCATGTGTTAAGCACGCCGCCAGCGTTCGTCCTGAGCCAGGATCAAACTCTCCGTAAAAAAATACAGATCCGACACCCGAAAGCGCCGAACCGAGTTGATTCTGACTGTTGACTGTCTACTGACAATCTTCAATCCAAAAGGAATTGTCTCCGACGACCACAACCAAAGCTGCAATCGCACGGGGTCAATAAATTGGCATTGACAATGTGCACGCTGTTGAGTTCTCAAGGACCAGACGCACCCCCCACTC